>JAGOGU010000133.1 GCA_017996515.1 Allobrachymonas sp. | reverse complement strand
CAACACGGCATATCGCCCATACGCCATGAAAAGCACGGGGGTACTGCCTGTTTGTCTGCTTTTCTCTGCTATACTCTACCGCTTAGGTTTTCAGGCGCGTAGCTCAGCTGGTTAGAGCACCACCTTGACATGGTGGGGGTCGTTGGTTCGAGTCCAATCGCGCCTACCAAAATTCAAAAAGCACCGGTTTTGCCCGGTGCTTTTTTGTTGGCAGCAGGCTTTTCATGCGATCGTATCAGCCGTTTGAGTGATGCAGCAATTGCGGCTTTTGCTGCCATGTGAATGTTCTTTCGGGCGCGCAGTGGAAAGCATGGCACAAGGCCTTGTACTCTTGCTTTTTCTTGCAATGCATGTCGCTATTTGTCGCGGCACGATGCCTGGCCTTACGAACAGGCGCAAAAAAGCCCACCGAAGTGGGCTTTTTTGTGTGGGTGTTGTCCACAATGGAAAAAGAAAACCGGTGTTTATTCCGCTTTCTTTTCTTCTGCTGCTTTCTTTTCTTCTGCCGCGCCTTCGGCTGCAGCGTCATCGGTTGTCTCTTCAGCGTCCACACCGCCTTTGGGTGCAGAAACGGTTACCAGCACGGGGTCTTCGGCACTACCGTGGGTAACGGCGCTGACGCCTTTGGGCAGAGTGATGTGGCTGAGGTGCACGGTTTGGCCGCGCACGACTTTGCTCAGATCCACTTCGATGAACTCGGGCAGATCAGCTGGCAGGCAGCTCACTTCCACTTCGTTGAGGATGTGGTTGACCAGGCAGCGCTCCAGTTTCACGGCATCAGACAGCTCTGCACCCGTGAAGTGCAGAGGCACTTTGATAGTGATTTTCTCTTTGGCCGATACGCGCTGGAAATCGATGTGCAGCACCAATGGTTTGTAGGGGTGGTATTGCACATCACGCAGCAGCACTTTGCTGGATTTGCCGGTAATTTCCATATCCAGAATAGATGCGTGGAAGGCTTCTTTTTTCAGAGCGTGCCACAGGCTGTTGTGATCCAGTTCGATCAGTTGGGGGCCGGCTTCACCACCGTAGATGATGCCAGGGGTTTTGCCAGCGTTGCGCAGGCGGCGGCTCGCACCCGTACCTTGCTTGGCGCGCTCAAAAGCGACGACTTTCATGGGATTCTCCAAATTGGCGCTGCCGCGACCAGCAAGCGCCTGTTTCAAAAAAAGCGACCGTGTTTGCTGAAAAGCCGCACGGTGCTGGGGAAAATGTTCTCAGATGAGTTTGGGCCCTTCCGAGAACAGGCTCATGACCGAATCGCCGGTGGCAATGCGGTTGATGGTTTCGGCAAACAGCGGTGCGACCGAAAGTTGCCGGATTTTTTTGCATTGCTGCGCCGCAGGCGACAGCGGAATGGTGTTGGTGACGACCACTTCATCCAGATCGGTGCTGGTGCTGATGCGCTCAATGGCGGGGCCGCTGAATACGGGGTGCGTACAGTAAGCATACACGCCTTTGGCGCCGCGTTGCTTGAGCACTTCGGCGGCCTTGATCAGGGTGCCTGCGGTGTCGATGATGTCATCCATGATGACGCAGTTGCGCCCTTCGATCTCGCCAATGATGTGCATCACTTCGCTGACGTTGGGTTTGGGGCGGCGTTTGTCGATGATGGCCAGATCGCAGTCCATTTCCTTGGCCAGGGCGCGGGCGCGCACAACGCCGCCAACGTCTGGCGAAACAACGATCAGATCTTCGTATTTCTGCTGTTGCAATTCGGTCAGCAAAATGGGCGAGGCATAGATGTTGTCTACCGGAATATCGAAAAAGCCCTGAATCTGGTCTGCGTGCAAGTCCATGGTAAGCACGCGGTGCACGCCGACCTTTTGCAGCAGGTTGGCAACGACCTTGGCCGAAATGGGCACGCGCGTGGAGCGTGGGCGCCGATCCTGGCGGGCATAACCGAAATAGGGAATAACGGCTGTGATGCGTTCGGCAGATGCGCGTTTGAATGCATCCACCATGATCAGCAGTTCCATCAGGCTGTCGTTGGTGGGGGCGCAGGTAGGCTGAACGATGAAAACATCGCGGGCGCGAACGTTTTGCAAGATTTCGACGGTCACTTCACCGTCGGAAAAGCGATCTACGCGGATCCCGCCGAGCTTGGAGCCCAGGCATTGGGTGATTTCTTCTGCTAAACGTGGATTGGCATTGCCGGTGAAGACCAGAAAATCAGATGAGGCAGATGGATGCATGGCTTGACTTCCGGCAATCTGTTCTGCATGGGGTGCAGATGCTGTGGCAGAGATGGAGATGTTGGCAGGGGAGGAAGGATTCGAACCCTCGAATGCCGGAATCAAAATCCGGTGCCTTAACCAACTTGGCGACTCCCCTACGACCGTTTATAACGCGGCTGCATCACAAGCGGTGAAAATCTGTCAAGCTCCGCATTGTAGCAAAGGATGCTGCGATAAATTGCTGCACACCTGCACTTTGCAATTTTTTGGTGCATGCTGTTGCAAAATATCCGCATCCATGCCAGCGGGCAAAGGCGCAAATACGGCGCTACCAGAGCCGGTCATGCGCGCGTGCAGGCCGTATTGTGCCAGCCAATCAATGGCCTCGGCAATGGCTGGGCACAGGCGCGTGGCAGGTATTTGCAGGTCGTTATGGCCAAAGGCGTAAGGCGCGGCACTATTGGCAAAGTCGCCCAGGCGCGTGGCGGGGGTGGCGCGCGGCAGGTCGGGCGCGGTAAAGATGGCGGCGGTGGCAAGCCCGGCTGCCGGTTTGGCAACGACAAAGCGCGCAGGCGGTAGATCAATGGCTTGCAGTTGTTCGCCAATGCCTTCGACCCAGGCATTGCGCCCAAACAGAAAAAAAGGCACGTCAGCGCCCAGTGGCAGGCCGATGGCTTGCAGCTGTTCGGATGACAAACCGGTATTCCACAACCGATTAAGCCCCATGAGCACGGTGGCAGCATCTGATGAACCGCCCCCCATACCGGCTTGCATGGGGATGTACTTGCGCAAGTGGATGTGCGCGCCGTGGCGGCAGCCCGTGGCCTGTTGTAATGCACGGGCAGCGCGTACGCACAAATCGTCGTTTGCGGGCAGGTCGCCTGCGCCTTCCTGGCTGCGGGTGATGCCCCCGTCAGTGGTTAGCGTCAAGTCCAGCGTGTCTTGCCAGTCGATCAGCATGAAGGCGGATTGCAGCAGGTGGTAGCCGTCATCGCGCCTGCCCACCACGTGCAGAAACAGGTTGAGTTTGGCGGGGGCCGGCAGGTTCAGGAGTTGGATTGGGGCGCTCATGGCTCGCAATACGTGATTCGTCGTGATCCGCGATTCGTGGCAGGGCGCTTATTGCAAGACCATTTGCAGCGTGGCTGCAGGTTGTGGCTGATGGCGCTGTGCCCGGATTTTGCCTTTGGGATATTGAGAGAGGTCGGCCTTCCAGCCATCGGCTTCGGTGTTGTGGCCGTTGAGCCAGTCGAACAGCGCAGCAGACGGTAAGGGCGCGCCGGTCAGTTCTTCCAGCAAGGCATCGAGCGACTCGAATGTGCGCACGCGGCCTGTGTGTTGCAGCGTGGCTGTGGTGGGCGACCATTGCGCAATGGCCATGATGCTGCCCAAGGGGCCAAACAGGCGCAGCGAACCATTGCGGGCATCGCCCGTCAGCTCGAATGCCACGATGAAGGATTGAGGAGCAGCTTCTTGCTGCACTTGCAGCGACAGCCGCCCCGTGCGCACCGTGGGGGCGGCAGTTGCACCGCTTGGCGTGACGGGTTTGGGCGGTGTGACGCAGCCGGCCAGCCAGCCGGTGGCCAGCAGCAAGGCGGCGCAGAGTCTTCGAGTGGAAAGGTTACGTGCGGGCGTGTGGCGTTGAAAAAGATTGTGGTTCATAAGCGATGCGGGATGGATACCCGGATAAAGCAGGGCCTATCCTGACGTGGGCGGCCAAAAATTGGGGGTTGGATCAACTTCGGTCTGCATCAAGAGGGATGTTAGGCGGGCTGCAAGGAGGGGAATGAAGCGGGATACGGTATGCCTCGCATCCCGTGCGTGCCTGGTGTGTTGCGCAAACCCCCGCACGGTTAACGGCGGTGCATCAAGGCGATGCAGGGGCGGGCGTTGGCGCGCTGGCCGCGCCCGGCGCGGCGGTGGGGGGCGTGGAGGTGCCGCGGTTCAGGCGCTGCATGGTTTCGAGCAAGACTTTGTGTTTGGCGTCCAACTCCATGCCTTTGGCCCAGACCTTGCGGGCTTCTGCTTGTTGACCGCTCTTCCACAGGACTTCGCCGTAGTGGGCTGCGATCTCGGCTTCAGGCTCGTTTTCAAATGCCTGCTTCAGCAGCTCCAGCGCCCTCGGCAGATTGCCTAGGCGGTATTCCACCCAGCCCATGCTGTCTTGAATGGCGGGGCTTTCTGGCGCCAATTTCAGTGCCTTGGCGATCAGTTCGCGTGCTTCTTCCAGGCGCAGGTTGCGATCGGCAAAGTTGTAGCCCAGTGCGTTGTAGGCGGCGGGAGAGTCCGGCTGCAAGCGCATGACGGCGCGCATGTCTTGTTCCAGCTCGGCGAATTGTTCCAGTTGCCAGTAGATATTGCCGCGGGCGTAGAGCAGCTCGGCATTTTCCGGCTCGTCTTGCAGGGCGCGATTCAGAATGCGCAAGGCATCTGGGT
>JAGOGU010000014.1 GCA_017996515.1 Allobrachymonas sp. | reverse complement strand
GCATTGAACAGGCTCATGCCTTTTTCTTCCAGCTCCTTGGCAAATTCCACGATCAGAATGGCGTTTTTGGCCGACAGCGCCATCACGTTAATCAAACCGATCTGGAAATACACGTCGTTGCTCATGCCGCGCAAGAGCACGCCCAACACCACGCCGAGCACGCCCAGCGGCACCACCAGAATGACCGACAGCGGAATGCTCCAGCTTTCGTACAGTGCGGCCAGACACAGGAAGATGGCCAGGATCGCAATGCCGTACATCATCATGGAAGAGTCACCGGATTTTTTCTCGTCCAGCGACAGGCCCGTCCATTCAAAGCCGAAGCCTTCCGGCAGGTCTGCCGCCAAACGTTCCATTTCGGCCATGGCCTCGCCCGTGCTGCGCCCGGGTACGGCCTCGCCCGTAATGCTCATGGAAGGGTAGCCGTTGTAACGTTGCAGCTGCATGGGCCCGGTAATCCAGCGGGTGCTAACCATGGTAGATAGCGGCACCAGCTGGCCGCTGTTGTTGGGCACTGTCAGGCGCAGCACATCTTCGGGCTGCATGCGGCGCGCGGCTTCAGCCTGCACGGTGACACGCTGCATGTAGCCCGCGTTGGGAAAATCATTGACATAGCTCGACCCCAATGCCGTAGCCAGCGTGCTGGCAATGGCCGTCATGCTCACGTTCTGGGCGGCTACTGCATCCCTGTCAATAATGATTTGCCACTGCGGCGCATCTTCCACGCCGTCTGCACGCACGCCGGTCAGCACAGGGCTTTGCATGGCTGCGCCCAACAACTGATTGCGCGCGGCCAGCAGGGCATCATGCCCCGCGCCGCTGCGGTCTTGCAGACGGAAAGAGAACCCGCTGGACGTACCCAGCTCGGGGATGGCGGGTTCTTGCAGGGCCATAACAAAACCGTCGCGAATCTGACCAAACGCCCCAAAAGCACGCCCCACCACCGAGGTCGCGTCGCTGCCAGGCTTCTTGCGCTCGCTCCAGTCTTTGAGCGAAATGAAGCCCATACCCATGTTCTGCCCCTCCCCCATGAAGCTGAAGCCCTGGATGGTCACGACGCTGGCAACCTCGGGCTGCTGCAACAGGTATTGCTCGGCCTGCTCCAGCACGGCCACGGTACGGTCGCGCGTGGCACCCGGCGGCAGTTGCGCCATGATCATCATGGAGCCTTGGTCTTCCGTAGGCAGGAAGGAGGTGGGCAAGCGGTTGTACACCAGCGCCACGCCGGCGATGATGGCGCCGTACACGCCCAACATCACCACCGTGCGCTTGAGCAGCTTGCCCAGCAGGCCTTCATAGGCCTTGGTGCCGCTCCCCAAACCACGGTTGAACCAGTTGAAGAAGGGGCCGAAGAAGCCGGTTTTCTTATCATGCGCATGCCCCTTGGGAATGGGCTTGAGCATGGTAGCGCACAGCGCGGGGGTCAGTGTGAGCGCAAAGAAGCCCGAGAAGCCGATGGATACCGCCATCACGATGGAGAACTGGCGGTAAATATTGCCTGTGGTGCCGCTGAAGAAAGTCAACGGCACAAACACGGCAATCACGATCATCGTCATGCCCACAATGGCGCCCGAAATCTGCTCCATGGCCTTGATAGTGGCTTCTTTGGGTGACAGGCCGTCGCGCGCCATGATGGTTTCGACGTTCTCGACCACCACAATGGCATCATCCACCACGGTACCAATGGCCAGCACCATGGCAAACATCGACAGGATGTTGATGGACACCCCGAACATTTGCATGGCCACAAAAGTGCCCACCAGCGAAATGGGCACCACAATACTCGGAATCGCCGTGTACCGCCAGTTCTGCAAAAAGACGAACATCACGATAAACACCAACACCATGGCCTCCAGCAGTGTCTGCACCACCTGCTGGATGGAAACCGACACGAATTTGGAACTGTCATACGGCGCGGACCACTCCACCCCACTGGGCAGATAGGGCTCCATCTCGGTCAGACGCGCCTTGATGGCGGTGGCCGTATCCAGCGCATTGGCGCTGGAGTTGAGCTGAATGCCCACCACCGCGCCCGGCTCGCCATTGATACGAGCCGACTGGCTGTACGACTCTGCGCCCAATTCCACACGCGCCACATCGCGCATGCGCACGGTCGAGCCGTCTGCACGCGCAGTGAGCACGATATTCTCGAACTCTTCCACTTTGGTGAGCTGGCCGGACACGCTGATGGTCGCCGTCATGGTTTGGCCGCTCACATTGGGCGTGTCGCCCAAGGCACCTGCTGAAATTTGCAGGTTCTGCGCGCTGATAGCGCCCGTCACGCTGGACATGGACAAACCATAGCCCTCGAGCTTGGCTGGATCCACCCAAATGCGCATGGCGCGCCCCGAACCGAACAGTTGCGCGCTACCTACACCGGCCACGCGTTGCAACTCGGGCAGAACGTTGCGGGTCACATAGTCAGCCACATCATCGCTGCTGAAGCTCGGATTGGTGCTGCGAAACGCCACCGCCATCAAAAAATTGGCGTTGGCGCGTTGCACCTGTACGCCAATCTGCTTGACCATATCCGGCAGGCGCGGCTCTACACGCGCCAAGCGGTTTTGCACGTCCACCTGCGCCAGACGCTCGTCGGTGCCCGGCTCGAAGGTCAGGGTCACTGTGCCGCTACCCACGGCCAGCGCCGAAGACGACATGTACATCAGCCCATCCACACCGTTCATTTCGCGCTCAATCAGCGAGTTGACGGTTTCGTCGATGGTGGCGGCATCCGCCCCGGGGTAAGAAGCCGTCACGTTGATGGTGGGCGGCGCTACCGATGGATAGGCCGCCACCGGCAACAGCCGCATGGAAATAACACCTACCAGGACGATGAAGATGGCCACCACCCAGGCAAAAATCGGTCGATGAATAAAAAACTTGGCCATGATTGATCAGGCTCCCGCTTATTGCGCCGCAGCGGCAGATGCGGTAGCAGATGCCGCAGTTGTCGGCGCAGGCACTGCCGATGTGGCTGCAGCAGGAGCAGCTGGCCGCGCCGCTGCCGGTTTGGCTCCGGCAGGCACAGGGGTGACCTTCGTCACGCCTGGACGCAGCCGGGTAAAGCCTTCCACAATCACTTTTTCACCGGCCTGCAAGCCCTCCAGCACCACCCAGTTGTTGCCCTGGGCCTGCCCGATCTTGATGGGGCGTGGCTGGAAGCTGCCATCAGCCCCCACCACCAGCGCCACATCGCCCTGGGTGCTACGAGTAACAGCTTGCTGCGGCAACAGAATGGCGTTGTCGGCCTGTGCCTGATGCAGGCGCACGCGCACAAACATGCCCGGCAGCAAGAGCTTATCGGGGTTGGGCACTTCGGCACGCAGACTCACTTGGCCGGTGCCAGGGTCTACAGTCAAATCAGTAAACAGCAGGCGGCCACTGTGGGCGTAGGTTTCGCCGTTTTCGAGAATCACGTCCACCTTGGCCGACTCATTGCCTTCGGCGGTGGCCAATTGGCCGGAACGCAAGGCCTGGCGCATTTGCAGCACTTCGTTGGCCGACTGGCTGAGGTTGATATAGAGCGGGTTGATTTGCTGAATGGTGGCAAGGTGCGTCACATCCCCCTGCCCGACCAGCGCGCCTTCTGTCACCAACGCACGGCCAATGCGGCCAGAAATGGGCGCTGTGACGTTGGCGTAGCCCAAGTTGATGCGGGCTGTTTCCACCTGCGCGCGCGCGGCTTTTTCGGCAGCCACGGCGGCATCGTATTCTTGCTTGCTGACCGCATTCGCCTCTACCAGCGGGCGATAGCGCCGCGCCAGGGCGCTGGCTTGCGCCAAGTTGGCCTGTGCGCTGCTGAGCGTGGCGCGATACGGGGCGGAATCAATCGTGAACAGCAACTGCCCGGCCTTGACATCGCTGCCTTCTTCAAAATGGCGTTTGAGCAAAATGCCCGCCGCACGCGCGCGAATTTGCGACAGGCGGGAGGCCTCCAGCCGGCCCGGCAAATCCGTTGTAAGCGGCACCGCGCCCGGTTGCACAGTCACTACACCCACTTCAGGCGGGGGCATACCGCCGCCAGCCCCTGCGCCAGCAGCAGCCTGTTTTTTATCGCCACCGCAGGCGGCCAAGGCCGCAGTCAGCGCCAGCACGGCGATCCACGCAGGCGCACGCCGATTTTTAAGGGAAGAGGTTGAACAAGGTGTCTTCATCATCTGCATCTTTCGCGGCAAAAAATATGTAACGGCGCATGCGCTGCCTGCACACGCACGCGCCCGATCATTCGCCTTCCGTTTGCCCGCATATTACATATGCCGCTACCGCCGCCATCCATGCAACGAACAGCTGCACCTGCAACAAAAAAACGCCTTAACGCATCATGCGATGGAGGACGAGGACAAAGGAGGAGGCGCTATTACACCACAAATTTAAATCGAACGAGTGATTTAAATGAAATCGCCCCTCTACATCTACGTCATAGCAACCGTCGCCCCTTTTGCGCCCACAGCCCCAACAATTGACCGACAATCCAGTCCATCCAACGTACATCCCTTCCCTTTCTGCCCATCATGTTGCAATTCGATCTACTCTCTACCCACGGCGCCAACCACCTGGCCCGCCGTGGGCGGCTGACGCTGAACCACGGCGTGGTGCAAACCCCCATCTTCATGCCCGTGGGCACCTATGGCACCGTCAAGGGCGTGATGCCGCGCAGCCTGCACGAGATGGGCGCGCAAATCATTCTTGGCAACACCTTCCACCTGTGGATGCGGCCGGGGTTGGACATCATGCAAGGCTTTGGCGGCCTGCACGCCTTTGAAAACTGGCACAAGCCCATCCTGACCGACTCGGGCGGCTTTCAGGTGTGGAGCCTGGGCGAAATGCGCAAGATCAGCGAAGAGGGCGTGCGGTTCGCCAGCCCGGTCAATGGCGACAGGCTGTTTCTCACGCCCGAGATCAGCATGCAGATTCAGACGGTGCTGAACAGCGACATCGTCATGCAGTTCGACGAGTGCACGCCCTACGAGACCAAGGGCCACATCACCACCGAGCGCGAGGCGCGCACGTCGATGGAACTCTCGCTGCGCTGGGCCAGGCGCTGTCAGGCCGAGTTTGCGCGGCTTGAAAACCCCAACGCCTTATTCGGCATCGTGCAAGGCGGCATGTTCGAGCACCTGCGGCAAGAGTCGCTCGAAGCCCTGGTGGACATGGACTTTCCTGGCTACGCCGTGGGCGGCGTGAGCGTGGGCGAGCCCAAGGAGGACATGCAGCGCATCACCGCCCACACCCCGCATCGCCTGCCCGCGCACAAACCGCGCTACCTGATGGGCGTGGGCACCCCCGAAGACCTGGTGTATGGCGTGCAGCAGGGCGTGGACATGTTCGACTGCGTGATGCCCACGCGCAACGCGCGCAATGGCCACTACTTCACCCGCTTTGGCGATTTGAAGATCCGCAACGCGCGGCACAAGAACGATGCGCGCCCGATTGACGAAACCTGCACCTGCTACGCCTGCGCCGGCAGCAGCGGCGTGCCTTATGCGCAGGGCGGGCGCGAGGGCTTTTCGCGCGCCTACCTGCACCACCTGGACAAATGTGGCGAGATGCTCGGCCCCATGCTCTCGACCATCCACAACCTGCACTATTACCTGAACCTGATGCAAGAAGTGCGCAACGCCATGGACGCTAACCGCTTCGATGCCTTTGTGCAGCAGTTCCATGCAGACAGGGCGCGCGGGGTGTGAGAGGCCGCCAACCACGCCATTGCTTCTCTTATGCCGTCGCTAGACACCATTGCCGCTTACATTCGCGCACGCCTGCCTGAGCCGCCCACGCCGGGCGAAATCGCGGCGCATTTCGGCATCAGCCGTTTTGCCTTGAGCCGCATGTTTCGCGCCGAAACCGGCCTGTCACTGCGCGAATACATCGCGGCGCTGAAGATCGAGCAAGGCATCCCGGCGCTGGTGGCGGGCGAATCCATCATCGATTCCCAGCTCGAATCCGGGCATGCCAGTGCCGCCACCTTCAGCCATCGCTTCCGCAAGCACACCGGGCTGGCGCCACGGGATTACAGGCGTGAGGCGCTCGCGCTCGGCTCAACGATCGAAGAGGAAATGGGCAATCCCCGAAGCAGGGCGATTTCGTATCGACGGTTTTCAAACGAACAATACCGGCTGCCCCATCCGCTGGATGTGCATATCGAAGGGCGCAGCGCGCGCGGCGTGGTCTTTCTGGGGCTGTATGCCGAGCCCATTCCCCGTGGCGCTCCGTTGCAGGGTATCGCGCTCTTTCACGGCAACCATGCTCGTATTGATGCGATGCCGCCGGGCCAGTGCTTTCTGCTGGCCTGCGAACTCACGCCCAGCCCCAATCCGCTCGATTACTTCCACCTGAACCATTGTCTGCGGGCGGTGTGGCCCAATCCCTTGAATTTTCCGCTGGCCGAGCCGCTGAAACTAACGTTGCCCCTGCGCCCCTTCGCGCCCAGCGACCCGCCCATCACCGTCAATCTGCCTCGCCTGCTGGCCGAGGTTCTTCTGCGTAATGCGCGAGATACGCGCAATCCGTGACAAATGGCCGCTTCCCTGATGCGCTATGGTTGAGGCTCCTACCACCCTCAGGAGCCTCCATGTCCCTGCCCGCCACCCACCACTACATCGACGCCTTCATGGCCGCCGTGCCCACCGCCAAGCAAGCAGCCTACCGCCAGCACGTGACCGAAATGGCCCCGCTGTTCAAGCAGCACGGCGCGCTGCAGGTGGTGGAGTGCTGGGGCGACGACATCCCCGAAGGCAAGCTCACCTCCATGCCCATGGCGGTGCAATGCCAGGCGGATGAAACCGTGGTGTTCTCATGGGTGGTGTGGCCCTCCAAAACCGCGCGCGACGCCGGCTTGGCCGCCATCATGGCCGACCCGCGCACGCCCCAAGACATGCCGTTTGATGGCAAGCGCCTGATCCACGGCGGCTTTGTGCCGCTGCTGGTGGTTTGATTTCCCCCTGTCCTAACCCTAAGGAGACCGCTCATGCAAGCCATTCCCTACCTCAGCTTCAACGGCAACTGCGCCGAGGCCATGCGTTTTTACGCCCAGCTTCTGGGCGCAGAGTTGAACGTGATGACCTTTGGCGACATGCCGCCCGACCCCAACGCCCCGCCCATGCCCGATACCGTGAAAAGCCGCGTGGCCAATGCGGGGTTGATGAAAGACGGCACCTTGCTGCTGATGGCCTCGGATTACGTGCCCGAGTTCTGCGGCGGCACCCCCTACGCCGCGCCACAAGGCATGGACGCCTGCCTGAACCTGGACAGCGCCGCCGAAGGTGAGCGCATCTTCAAGGCACTGGCCGAAGGCGGAAAAGTCACCATGCCGTATGAAGCCACCTTCTGGGCCGAAGGCTTTGGCCTGGTCACCGACCGCTTCGGCACACCATGGATGATCAATGCGGGCGTGAAGGAATGAAAGCCATGCCCAAGAACACCGTCTGCCTGTGGTTTGACGGTGATGCCGAACCCGCCGCGCGCTTTTACGCCGACACCTTTCCCGATAGCCAAGTCACCGCCGTGCACCGCGCCCCCGCCGATTACCCCGGCGGCAAAGCGGGCGATGTGCTGATGGTGACGTTCACCGTGGCAGGCATCCCCTGCCTCGGCCTCAACGGCGGGCCCCACGCCCAGCACAGCGAGGCGTTTTCCTTCCAGATCGCCACCGATACCCAGGAAGAAACCGACCGCTATTGGCAGGCCATCGTGGGCAATGGCGGGCAGGCGTCGGAATGCGGTTGGTGCATCGATCGCTGGGGGCTGCGCTGGCAAATCATCCCGCGTGTGCTGACCCACGCCATCGCCGCCGGGGGCGAAACCGCCCAACGCGCCTTTGCCGCCATGCAGACCATGCAAAAAATCGACATCGCGGCCATTGAAGCCGCACCCGCGGGTGATAGCCAGCAGCTTGTGTAAACTGTGGCGCGATCTAATTCTAGTTCGGCAGCGTATAAGAAGGAGCAATAAATGTCAGAAACTTACAAGCAAGCAATAGCGAGACTCGTTGCCGCCTCCCCTTTTGCGGTTGATACTGATATTCAAATGACCGGCAGACCGCCCACCATGGCCAGTTCCGAATTTTTGACCAACAAGGAACAGGGAGATTGGGCCGAGCAAATTGTCTTCAGGGCAATCAACGAGAACTCCCCTGACTATCGCGCCGTGCAGTACGGTCGTTCAGATGCTCTGGCCGCTGGAGATCCTGGGTTTGAAACCTTCTACCAGGCTTATCAGGATGAGTTAAACAGTATTGGCAAACGCCCCGACTTGCTGATTTTCAAGAGAAGTGATCTAGGGGATGCGCCGCTCAATCTTGACGATGCTCACACAGTCTCAAAAGCTGTAGCCGCTATCGAAGTTCGATCAAGCTCGTTCTCGGCAAATCGGTATAGTCAGTTCATGGAAACAAGGACCAATGAAGCGACTCAGAGGTGTCGCGAACTGAAAGCAGAAATCCTGCAAGACAGAATGCGAGACCTGCTTCAACAGAAGAGCCCAGAAATACTGTCCATGATCCAAAGGTCAAATGACGAGACCTTTCGCGAATTAGACTTCCGGCTTCGTTCTTGGTCTTCATCATCTGATTTGAAGGAGCTATCTAAACTGTTGCATGCATTAAAGGATCAGATCAAGGTGCTGCATAAACGAGACTACCTCAGCATTACCCCGAAGGTAGAAGACCTCGCTCTTGTCAACAGGTGGATTCAGCATTTCAATGTTCGTCATTTTTACCTTCAAGTCTTTTTTGACAAAGCATACGTGATCCCGTTTCGTAGCATTCTTGAGATTGCTTCTGACCCTTCAAAAGAGGATGTAGTCTTCTCGGTAGAGAGGGACATTAAGAACCAAGGCAAGACAACCATTAAGATTAACGTCCAAGTGGGAAAAGAGATACTCGGCCGGATTGACATGCCGGAGCACAGATCGGCTATGAAGGAGTTAGATAGAGGCAGGCTCTTGTTCTATGTAACCTTTCAGAATGGCCGTGGTTACTTGGACAGCAAAATCTTCACAACGGAAGTCATTCATGGGGCATGAGTTCATAGAGCAATATACAGACTCCGTGGGTCTCGATCACCGGCGCGTTCACGGTCAGTTCTTCACTCCGTTCGATGTGGCCGCATTCATGTGTCGATGGGTAATGGCTCATGAACCAAAAGAAGTCTATGACCCATCTTTCGGGCTAGGGGCATTCTTCAAGGGCGCGCAATCTGTTGATTCGCGGGTAGAATTCCACGCCTCTGAAATAGACCCGCGCATTCTGGAGTTCTACGCGCAAACCAATGACACCCCCAAGACCTTGCATGTTGCCTGTGAAGATTATCTTTCGGTCTGGAATCAGCGTCATGAGGCCATAGTCTGCAATCCGCCCTACATGCGATTTCAGTTGTTCAAAAATCGCGATACCGTGTTTGCATCCTTCGTACAGCATTTGGATTGTCGTTTGTCAGGCTACACAAACATTGCTTCTGCATTTTTGATGAAATCCATTGCGGAACTGCTCCCTTCAGGTCGCCTTGCCTACATCATGCCTCTTGAATTTCTCAACACGGGATACGGGAAAGTCATCAAGTCGCGGCTGCTTGCTGACGGCTTACTGAAGGTTCTCATCCGAATAAATCCGGAAAAAGATGTGTTTCCCGATGCAACAACATCTGTGGGCATTGTTCTTGTGGAAAACGATGGCGTAGATTCGCCCGTCAAGTTTTATACGGCATCAAGCGTTTCTGATTTGACCTCTTTGCTGAGAACAACACCGACAAAGGAGATTTCACGTCACGAGTTGAAACCTAGCGACAAATGGCTTATGCACTTTGATGAGAGGCATTCTAATTTCCAATCGTGTGATTTGGTAACCCTTGACACATATGGATCATTTAACCGTGGAATTGCCACAGGTGCGAATGAGTTCTTTACGATGGCAAACAGCGAAGCTGAACGCCGCCATCTTCCGCGCTCTGCCTTTCTTAGGTGCATAACAAAAAGCGCCCAAGTTACAAAGAGCATATTCACTGAGAGCGACTTGGATGAGCTTGACTCTGCCGATGCACCCATTTTGTTACTTAATCTCAATGGCACCGTAACTGGTGCCGAGCATGATTACCTGAAATATGGAGAGGAACAAGGGTTTCATGAAAGGTATTTAACAAAGGTCAGAAATCCCTGGTATAAGTTGGAGAAGAGAACCCCAGCCCCTCTTCTTTTCGGAGTTTTTTCGAGAGAGCGGTTTAAGGTGATCAGAAACCTCAGCACAGCAATCAATCTAACCTGCTATCACGGGTTCTATCCGAATCTACTTGGTCAAGAGATCCTTGACTCTTTGTTTCTGTATTTTCAGTCGCGGGCAGCCAGAAGACTGCTTGAGTTAAATATGCGCCGATATGGGGGGGCACTCGACAAATTTGAACCCAACGACTTGAATCGGGCTTTGGCTCCCTCCATCGACTGGTTTGCGAAGTTGCCACCTGATGCAGTCAGCAGAGCACTTGAGTCATGCCGCAACGGCAACGGACTTCCCGACTTCATGAATGATCATTTTGATGCACTCATATCGGAAGCCGAACAATCGCATGCAGCGGACGCTCGAAAAGCCGCGTGCCACTGAACTCAAACGTTAGACACCATCTGGAAGCGCCCTGCATCACAACCAGCGAGGAACCATGCGTTGATATTCGAAATATTCACTGCCAAATTTCAACGCCATGGCCTTTTCTTGACCCTCTGAACTTAAAGTGGTTCATCGCCACAACTGTAACGAGGAACTGTGGTGCAAGTTCACGCACTGGCTCACTGAAAATCAGCAGTGGTTCTGGAAGCCTTGCCACTAGAACTATTCAAATGCCTAACCATTCGTTCAAGCCGAACTTGTTTCGCGGCTACAATTTTTCAAGGCAAAGACTTGCCCTATTGTGGCCGCTCTGCAAGTCGGCTTAACTCAAGCATTAGGGTGCTAATGAACGAGTACGAGCGCAACATACTTGCCGACATCGACGAGTACGGTTGTAGTGTCACTTCGGTCATTGACCCGAACGGCAATGAACCACCGTTCTCCTACTCCATCGGCATTGCTAAATCTTCGGACGCCCCTGAGTTGATTGTTGTTGGACTTGACTCAAAGATCAGTCACTGGCTGATAAATGAGTACAACCGTAGGGTAAAAGCCGGAGAGAGGTTTTTGCCAGGAGTTCTTTATCCAGGATTTCTGGATGGATTCGCCGTGCAGTTTGGAAGCGTTGCACTCAAATACAAGGATGAGCTCATGTGCTCTGCCACTTGGCTGCATGGCGGCCCGCACTTTGAGGCACTCCAACTTATCTGGCCAAGCACGTCCGGTACTTGGCCCTGGGATGCTGATGTCAGCGACCGGTTCCGCAGTCATCAACCACTTTTGGCGGGAGATATCGCGTGACGCGCCCTCACAATGCATTCAAGCTGAACTTGCTTCACGGCGCTGCTTAGCTCAGGCGCTATGCCTCAGTTGGCAAGCCATTCGTAGGCAATGGCGGGCAGGCGTCGGAATGCGGCTGGTGCATCATCCGCTGGGGGCTGCGCTGACCAATCACCCCTCGTGTGCTAACCAACGCCATCGCCGCCGGGGGTGAGGCCGCCCAACACGCCTTTGTCGCCATGATGACGATGCAAAAGAGATCGACATCGCGGCCATTGAGGCGGCTGTGGCGGGGCGGTGAGCATCTCCGTCGCCTTGATGCATCGTGGTGGATGATCCGTTTCCTTCATCAAACTGCCGTGGCGTAGGGTGCGCTCTGCGGTGCACTAGGCTTGGCCTATTGCAGCGCTCAACTCCTCTACCAAGCGATCAACGACAGCTTCGGCATCTGCCAACGACTGTGCCAACCGTTCATCAGCAAACTCATCGTATTCCACTGCAATCGTATGGCTTTGGCTAATGCCCAGATAGGCCAGCGCGGTCAAAATGGCTGGCTCCACATGGTTTTTGCCATGCATTTTTCCTCTTTCATATCCGTAGTCGCCACGCGCGCTCAGCAATACCACGCGTTTGTCCATATCCGCCAGCATGGGCCAATAGGGCTCGCCAGATCGCTTGCGATCAAAGCCGAAAGTGCGCCCCACGCGCACAATATTGTCTATCCAGGCTTTGAATTGCGCAGGTGGCCCGAAGTTGTACATCGGAACACCAGCCACAATCACATCAGCAGCCAGCAACTCATCCACCAATGCATCGCTCACGCGTAAAGTGTCGTGCATCCAGCTTTCACGTTGTGCCTGCGGAGTAAAAGCGGCATGAATCCAGGCGCCTGTAACTGGCGGCGGTGGATTTTGTCCGACATCACGATAAATCACGCGCACCTCAGGGCAGCGTTGCTGCCATTGCTCGACAAAGCGTGCTGACAGTCGTCGGGTATGCGAGCCGTGCGGATCAATGCCCGAACGCCCGCTACGGGCGCTGGCATCCAAATGCAAAATGGTGGTCATGGGGTTTCCCTTTCTTGAAGATGAAATAATTTCGTCTGTGCAGGCATTGTCTATGTGCAAAATAACTTTGACAAACGATAGTTTTTCATTCAACAAGTGAGTTTTATTCATTCATGAATCGCCGTATTCCTCTGCCCTCGCTGGATGCCCTGTACGTTTTTGAAGCCGCCGCACGCTTAGGCAGTTTCAAAGGTGCTGCCGCAGAACTATCCGTGACCGCCACCGCGGTTAGCCATCGCATTCGGGCATTGGAAGAAGCGCTGGCTTGCCCCTTGTTTGTGCGTCAGGTACGCGCCGTCACCCTGACCCGCGAAGGACAACTGTTGCAGGAGGCTGTGGCAGGCAGTCTGAACAGCTTGGCTCAAGCCGTTTCGCGCATTTGCCATCCTGAGCGCCGCACCGTCACCATATCGGTCACACCCGAATTTGCCAGCCAATGGCTGATACCGAAACTGGCAGCCTTTCAGATGGAATGCCCCGGTATCGACTTGCGCATCCACGCCAGCTACGAACCCGTCAATATCCAAAGCGGCGATATGGATCTGGTTGTACGGTATGGCACGGGACTTTGGCCGCAAGTAGATGCCACGCCGTTGTTTCAGGAGTTTTTTGCCCCGGTGGCTTCTCCCGCCCTCCAAAAGCAACTATCTGCCGATGCGCGAAAATGGCCGTTGATTCACTTCCATTGGCATTTACCCAGTCATCAGGCATTTGACTGGTCTGCCTGGGCAAAAGCCGCCAACATTGATGCGGCGCAAATGAACAGTGGCACCCACTATTCCGACGGGGCACATGCGATACGTGCCGCCATTGCCGGACAAGGTGTTGCCATGCTGGGCTTATCTCTGTTGGCCGAAGAACTGCGCCTGAATTTATTGGCGGTGGTGAGTGAACCAAGACTGCCGGGTCAGTTTTATCATGTCTGCCTGCCGGCTGGACGATCTTCTTCCCCAGCCGTGAAAGCGGTCAAAAACTGGATACTTACCTTGGCTACTACCCAGTAAAAGGCCCCTCGCAGCACCCCAAGAACAGAGCAAGAAACCACAACAGGGCCGCCCCTTACTTCAAAACAACACACGCAGCAGATTCCAGGCTATCACCACCCGGCTGATCAAGGCTCGCCCTTCGAAATCCATATCGCCTCGCCGCCGTTCTTTCAACAACTCATCGCTGAGAACAAGTCACCATGCCGCGATATCTGATCGCCGTCTACCGGCCAAACGACTTCGCTGCGTCGCTTGAGGATCCCCGCGATGGTTCGGGACATCGATGCGCCGAATGAGGAAATGGCAACCCAAGGTGTGGGCATATTCGCGGGCGGACTCAAGCCCATCGCGAGAGCTCAATCGCTTCGGCTTGCTGTCGATGGCGAGACTTTCCTTATCAAGGAGCCCTGTCCAAGTACAGGGGAACACGTCCACGGCTTCTGGGGCCGCAAGGCTGCCATTGCCTGCGCGCCTCAATAGAAGTAACGCTCTTTCTACTGAACGCTACCTGGCACTTGTGCAATAGAGGCTTGAACTGAGCGGGTTCTGCCGGATGCAGGCCAAGCGTTTGTCATGTTGCCGGCCCTGCCGAATGAACGGAACTATGCTGTTACTCATTCACAATCTGACAGTTAGTTCCTGCTTTCAGTATGATTGATGAAGTCTCCCTCTTTTCCTGTACATCCCTCACACAAGGAGAAAAAAATGAAAGACCATGTTCTGAAAGGCACAATGCTGACTTTGGCCTTGCTGGCCACCACATCTTGTGCACAAATCCAACCGCAGCAGACAAAGTCCACCCCATCGGCAGCAACCTCCTCGGCAAAAAGCAAGCAACAGATTGTTGATTTATTGAGTCGCTACCAACAGGCAATGCGTCATGCTGATATGTCAGGCATCTCAGCCACGTTGCATGACGATGTGGTCACCACTTTTCAGGGCAAACTCACAGCCCGAGGCAAATCAGCCGTTCTGGAAAATTATCAGTCAACATTCCAGGAAATGGACTTTTCCGAGATTGAATATTTGGTTGACGATATTGATGTATCCCAGGATTTGGCGGTGTTGAGCACTTACCATCCGGCAGGCTCTTTTGTCACACACAAAAAAGATCACAAAAGAATCATGGATCACAACCGCGAATTGTTTGCATTGAAGAAAGTACAAGGACAATGGTTGATTTACCGCTATATGTTTAACCAAACACCAGAACAAGCCAAATAAGGAAGAGTTTTATAAAGCTTCTTGTTCAACCATAACAGACAAAGAGAAAATGGCAAAGTCGCGTTTTGCAAAAAAAAATACAAAAAATACATTTTTATGGCGATTTGTTTATTTGTTTATGTTACCTTAGGTCATCGGTGAGTTTCACCGACTTTGTTAGTAGCGCTTTAACAAATCCAAGTAACCGTAATCAAGGAGTTATCTTATGAACAAGGACATCCTCGAAGGCAAATGGGAACAACTCAAAGGCAAAGCCAAAGAAAAATGGGGCGATTTGACCAATGACGACTGGGCTGTTGTTCAGGGCAAGCGTGACCAATTGGCCGGCCGCATTCAGGAGCGCTATGGTCGCACCAAAGAAGAAGCGGAAAAAGAAGTCGATGAGTGGCTCAAAGGCCAGAAATAATACCAAAGCCAACTGATTTTGTTTGGTTTCAATTAGAAACGCAGAATCAATACAAGCCCCCTGGATTTTATTCAGGGGGTTTTTCACGGGTATTTTTAAAACATGAAAGTCAATTACCAACAAGTAAGATATATATCTATTCGGATAAAGAAGAAAAGTTGTTTAATTGGCGTCCGAAGGGTTCAGGCTAAAACCACCCTATACACCAACATGTTGATTTGCAAATTATTTTTCATTCTGAACTATTTTGGCTCACATAGCTGAGTTACTCATAATTCATTCGCAATTTTATAGTACACGGGTTGAACCTACAGTGCTACTTTAACAATAAAGATAATATATATCGGTTCTACCGCAACCAACTCAAAAACAGAACAAGAAACTGCACCAAGGCAGTTTTACTTCAATAACACACGCAGCAGCTTCCAGACCATCGCCAGCCCGGCAGACCATAGCTCGCCTTCCGAGATCCAATCTTCCATGCGGCGCTCCTGTTGCGCTTTGCGGTTTTCTCGTTGGATGCGTTCGCTGGCTAGTATCACTTCGGCGGCGACATCGGCCGGGGGCTGTGCGGCGCGGCTGCCATAGCGCGCCAGAGCTTTTTCCACCGCCTGCGGATCCAGCAGCGAAAAGGCCGCGCGGCAAAATGGGCAGGCATGGTCTTTGCGCAGATCAACCGTTGCGCCGCAGTTGTTGCAGTGGATGGTTTTGACCTTTTCGGCCAGCTCGGCAATTTCCGCCCGGTTAAGCTGGCGCACAAAGCCCTTTTCCACCATGAAAGAGGAAAAGGTGCCGAAGCGCCCATGCCGTTGCGGGCAGCGGTACACCACATACGTGCCGTTGATGGTGCGGTCTTCGCCCCGTGTCAAATCCTGCGGGCAGCGGGGGCAGAACATGCGGTTTTTGAGCGGCAAACGGGGTTGATCGTTG
>JAGOGU010000132.1 GCA_017996515.1 Allobrachymonas sp. | reverse complement strand
CGCCGGTGTTGCCGCTGGTGGGCTCGATGATGGTGGCGCCGGGTTTGAGCTGGCCGGATTTTTCGGCCGCCTCGATCATCGACAGGGCGATGCGGTCTTTGATGCTGCCACCGGGGTTGAAGCGTTCGGCCTTGACCCAGACTTCATGCTGGGGGAAGAGGCGGCTGAAACGGATATGCGGTGTGTGGCCAATGGTTTCGAGTACGGATGCGGCTTTCATGGGGTCTGGCTCCTGCGGGAAAAGAGTTTGAGTAAACAGTGCCTGCATTTTGCTGTATTTGTTATTTCTTTTCGTTATATATATCAGCGGCAGGCTGGGAGCCGTGGGTCGATTACCCTTGAAATTTGTATGGAATTGCCTGTAGGAGCCGAGGTAGGCGCAGGCGCACCTTCTTGCTGCTTGTGGCAAGTAGAGATGCCTGATCGGATCGGGTGCTGATTACGGCTGGGTGCCTGTGAATTGGGCGATCAGGGTGGAAACCAGCATGGGCAGCACAAAAGCAATGGCAACAATGGCTGCGGCAGATGTCATGCTGGCTCCGCCCTGTTGCGCCAGTTGCAGGGATCGCTGCTCGGGGTCGCTGTACGTGGCCGTGATCTGGCGGATGGTGCGCTCGGCGTGCTTGCGGTATATCCAGTTGCTGAACAAGCCCATCAGCATGCTGAAAATGGGGGCGGCATTGATTTGCCATTGCATCATTTTTTCGGGGGGTATCTGCAAAACCTGTGCCGTGCCCATGAACAGCAGACCCGCGGCGATGATGATGCCGCAGTGCCAATACATCTTGCGGTAGGCCAGCCAGGGCAGGCTTACAAAAAAAGCCGCCCAGTTCCACGAAATCACGCCGCCAAGGCGTTCGGATTCGGCCCAGCGGCGCGCATAAAAGGCGTAGTTATTCCCCACGAACAGAGTCATGGGATCTGCGCTGGAGCGGTATGCGGGCGCTGCGGCAGCAGCAGGATCTGCATGCGAAGGCCAGGGATCGCTGGGCGTGGCTGTGGCTAAAAACGCATCTGGCTGGGCATCTGGTTCGTCAGATGTCTCTGCAGGTAGCTGTGGGGGTAGGGCCGGTGGAAGCGGAGAATGAGCGGGCAGCAGCCCTTCGATCGAGTGGGCGGGCACCCAGCCGTCCAGCCCGTGGTGCCAGATCAGATCGCCGTGCCGAACGTGCCCCGCCTGCACCAATCCGCGCAGCTGGGCTTCGGAGTAAGGGCCGAATTTTTGTTCGCCTGATGCATACCACCAAAGAATGGGGCGTTCGCTCATGGTGCTGCTTTCCTTTGTGTGAAACCTTGTACAACGGCCGGGTTGGGCTGTTTGCTATTGTGCCACTGCAGTGGTGTGCGAATAGGCTCTACGCCTTGTGCTGCAACAGCTCCACCTCGTGCGCCTGCAACCAGCGCCATTGGCCGGGGGGCAGGTCGGCAGGCAAATCCAGCGCGCCGATGCGGCTGCGATGCAGGCTCTCGACCCGATTGCCTGCGGCGGCCAGCATGCGCTTGACTTGGTGGTATTTGCCTTCGGTCAAAGTCAAATCCAGCGTGTGGCTGCCTGTTTGCGTGCACGCGGCGGCTCGCACCGGGCGCGGGTCATCATCCAGCACCACGCCTGCCAGCAGCTTTTGTACTTGCTGGTCGTTGACCGGGTGTTTGCACTGCACCTGATACAGCTTAGGCACATGGCGTTTGGGTGACGCCATTTTGTGGATGAGCTGGCCGTCATCTGTGAGGATCAGCAGGCCGGTCGTATCCTGATCCAGTCGCCCCACAGCCTGTACGCCTTGCACCGCCCCTTTTTGCGGACGCTGGCGCAAGGGCGAGGGCAGCAGGGTATAGACGCTGGGCCAGGCCGAGGGCTTTTGCGAGCACTCGGTGCCGGCAGGCTTGTGGAGCATGATGTAGGCCTGCGCATGGTATTGCCATGGCTGGCCTTGCACGGTAAAGGCCAGGCCGTCGTGCACGGCAACGCTGTGGCTGGCATCGGTTACGGTTTGGCCTTGCAGCTGCACCAAGCCCTGTTGCACCAGGCCGGCGCACACACGGCGGGTGCCAAAGCCCTGGGTGTAAAGCAGGTCGGCCAGGCTCATGGAGGATTGCGTGCCCATCATTCCACCCGCACGATGGTGTGGGGCTTGAAGCCGAAGCTGGCTTCGCGCCCCTTGCGCGCGCGGGCGGCGCGGGCGTTGTTCAGGCTGCGGATTTCCAGCGTTTCCTCGCGCGGCTTGCCGCCACGGCCGGTGCCGCTGATGCGCACGCTGCGGGTGTAGGCGGCCGCGCCCGCCAGGCTGTCTTTGGCGTCCAGATCCATCAGGGTCAGGCCACGCCCGCCTTTTTCCATGAGTTTGAGTTCAGCCATTTCAAAGGTGAGCAGACGCCCGGCTGTGGAGACGCAGGCCACGTGCGTGGCGGGCTGCGTAGTGGTTGCGGCTTGGCCTGCGGCATGGTTTGCTGTACCGGCATTTGCGGTACTGTTGGGCGCGACCAGTGACGGGCGGCAAATCTGCTCGCCCTCGCCCACGGTGATAAAGGCTTTGCCGCCGCGCTGGCGCGAGAGCATGTGCTCCACCCGCGCCAGAAAGCCGTAGCCGCCCGAGCCCGACAGCAGCAGCGTGGCGCCCTCTGGCCCGGCAAAAAAATGCCGTGGCTGGGTGCCGGCTTCCAGATCGATCAGCGTGGTGATGGGTTGACCATCGCCGCGCGCGCCGGGCAGGTTGGCTACGGGCACGCTGTACACGCGCCCGTTATTGCCAAACACCAGCAGGTGGTCCACCGTGCGGCACTCAAACGCGCCGTACAGGCCGTCGCCGGCCTTGAAGGCAAAGGCCGCTGCGTCGTGGCCGTGGCCGGTGCGGGCGCGTACCCAGCCCTTGGCGCTGACGATGACGGTGACCGGCTCGTCCAGCACTTTCACTTCCACCACGGCTTTTTTCTCGGCCTGGATCAGCGTGCGGCGCGCGTCGGCAAACTGCTTGGCATCGGCCTCGATTTCTTTGACCATCAGGCGGCGCAGGCTGGCGGGGCTGCCCAGAATGTCCTCCAGGCTGCCTTGCTCCTTGCGTAGCTCGGCCAACTCCTGCTCGATCTTGATCGCCTCCAGCCGGGCCAGCTGGCGCAGGCGGATGTCGAGGATGTCGTCGGCCTGGCGCTCGGTAAGATTGAAGCGGGCGATCAGCGCGGCCTTGGGCTCGTCGCTTTCGCGGATGATGGCGATCACTTCGTCGATGTTCAGCAACACCAGCTGCCGGCCTTCGAGGATGTGGATACGATCCAGCACCTTGCCCAGGCGGTGCTGGCTGCGGCGGGTGATGGTGGCCTGGCGGAACTCGATCCACTCAGAAAGCATGCCGCGCAGGTTTTTTTGCACCGGCTTGCCGTCCAGACCGACCATGGTCAGGTTGATGGCGGCGCTGGTCTCCAGGCTGGTGTGCGCCAGCAGCGTGCGGGCCAATTCATCCTGGCCGATGGTGCGGCTCTTGGGCTCGAACACGATGCGCACGGGCGCGTCTTTGCTGGATTCGTCGCGCACCTCGTCCAGTACGGCCAACACGGTGGCCTTGAGCTGGTTTTGCTCTTGCGTGAGCGCCTTCTTGCCCGCCTTGACCTTGGGGTTAGTCAGCTCTTCAATCTCTTCCAGCACTTTTTGCGTGCTGACGCCTAGCGGCAACTCGGTCACCACCAGTTGCCACTGGCCGCGCGCCAGGTCTTCGATCTTCCAGCGCGCGCGCACTTTCAGGCTGCCGCGCCCGCTGCGGTAGGCGTCGTGAATGTCGCTGGCGGCGCTGATGATCTGGCCGCCGCCGGGGTAGTCGGGGCCGGGCAGCAGGGCAAACAGCTCGTCGTCGCTCAGCTTGGGGTTTTTGACCAGGGCCACGCAGGCGTCGGCCACTTCGCGCAGGTTGTGGCTGGGGATCTCGCAGGCCATGCCCACGGCAATGCCGCTGGCGCCATTGAGCAGCGCAAACGGCAGGCGCGCGGGCAGCTGGCGGGGCTCTTGCTCACGCCCGTCGTAGTTGGGCACGAAATCGACCGTGCCTTGGTCAATTTCTTCCAGCAGCAGGCGGGTGATCTTGGACAGGCGCGCCTCGGTGTAACGCATGGCGGCGGCGCCGTCACCGTCGCGGCTGCCAAAGTTGCCCTGGCCGTCCACCAGCGGGTAGCGCAGAGAAAAGTCTTGCGCCATGCGCACCAGCGCGTCATACGCCGCCGTGTCGCCGTGCGGGTGGAATTTGCCCAGCACATCGCCCACCACGCGCGCGCTTTTGACGGGCGATGCCGCCGTGTTGCCGCCCGCTCCGCCATAGCCCAGCCCCATCTGGTCCATAACGTAGAGGATGCGGCGCTGCACCGGCTTTTGGCCATCGGCCACGTCGGGCAAGGCGCGGCCCTTGACCACCGACAGGGCGTATTCCAGGTAGGCGCGTTGGGCGTAATGGGCAAGCGACAGGCCGCCATCATCATTGCCGGGCGCGGGCGCAGGGGGTGGGGCAAACAAATCGTCGTTGGGGGTAGGGGTATCGGTTGGCATGCCGCAAGTCTAAATGGAGATGAGGGCGTGAGAGGGAAAAGCGTGTGAATGGTTCAACTTATGCGTTAGCGCGCAGGGCTGGCGGAGGGTTGAATGTGCACGTCGG
>JAGOGU010000131.1 GCA_017996515.1 Allobrachymonas sp. | reverse complement strand
GGTGCGCACCAAAACGGCGCTGCCTTGCCCCACATCGGCCACCAACAGATCGAAATGCCCGTGGGGCGGGCGCGGCGCTTGCCACAGCAGCACGGGCAACAGAGCCAAAGCGGCACCCCAGCGCCAGGCCCAAGGCAGGCGCAGCAATAGCAGCAAGCCGCCCACCAAGCCTGCCAAACCGGCCCACCAAGGCGCAATGGCTACGTGGTAGCTGGCCCAGGGCACGGTAGCCAAATATTGCAAAAGCAGCATCAGCCCCTGTAGCAGAGAGGAAGCCAAGTGCCACAAGGCCGGCCACACGGTGCCCAGTAATACCAGCGGAGTGATGAGCAAGGTCACCAACGGCACAGCGATGGCATTGGCAACAAAGCCGATCACGGAAACCTGCCCGAACAGCAAAAGCGTTAGCGGCGTAAGCGCCAGCACAACGGACAACTGCGTGCGCAAAAAATCGGCAACGGTCTGTTGCAGCTTGGCCGCGTAGCTGGCGCTGGCTTGGCGTTGCGCCTGCACGGGGGCGGCCGTGGCAAACAGCACACCCACTGCCACAAAGCTGAGCCAAAAGCCCGGTTGCAGCAAAGCCCAGGGATCCAGCAGCAACACGGCTGCTGCGGCCGCCGCCAGAACGCTCCACCACGGCCAGGCCAGCCCGCGCGTGCGCAATACGGCCACACACAACAGCATCAGGCAGGTACGTTGTGCGGGCACGCCCCAGCCGCTGAACCAGGCATAGATGGCAGCCAGTGCCACGCCGCCCCACAGCGCCGCGGTGGGGGCGGGTAGCCACAGGCACGGCGCTGTCCAGCCGAAGCGGGCGCTTAGCTTCCACAGCCGCTGGATCAGCATGCCCGCCAGCCAGGCAAAAAGCGTGATGTGCAAGCCCGAAATACTCAGCAGATGCGAAACGCCGGTGAGCCGAAAAATGCTCCAGTCCGCTTGCAGGATGGCGCGCTGGTCCCCCATCAGCAAGGCGGCGATGATGCCGGCGGTGCGTGCGGCAGGGTTTGCCGCCGGGGTGGAGTCTGCTCGGAGCGTATGGGCGGCTTGCGGCTCTGCTGCTGGTGTTGTTATGGGTGTTGGCGGTAACAGGGTTTGGTACACCGCTTCGCGGGCGTGTAGCCGTGCGCGGTCGCGCCACACACGCACGTTCAGTGGGTGCGCCTGCCCGATTTTTTCAGGCGTGGGGCGATTGGTGCCAGCACGCACATAGCCCGTTGCGCCCAACCCTTGCTCCCATAGCCAGCGCTCATAATCAAAACCAAACGGGTTGCGGCTGCCATGCGGCTGCTTGAGTCGTACCGTCAAGCGCCAGCGTTCGCCCGGGCTGACGCAGATAGCGCAGCGTTGGCCGGGCGGCGGCGGGGTTACCGTCTGTTGATGGGTTCCTGTGTAAGCACGAGGCACATACCAAGCCAGGCTGATGTCTGCAGGCATGGCAACGGGCTGGTTGTCGATGGTGGCCTGTTCAACGGCAAAGGTAAAGCGCACACCGTCGGGCAGCCATTGCGGCAGTTCCATGACCTGGCCTTGCACCACGATATCGCGCTCTTGCAAATGGGCGGGCAAGATGGTGGCTGCATAGTGGCTGGCTCGCCAGCCGGTGCTGCCAAAGGCCAGCAGTGTCGTGCCCAGCAGCAAAGCGCCCTTTGCTGTTTTGGGATTCAGGCGTTGACGCAGGCTAACCAGCAGACATAGCGCACCCGTGCCGCATAGCGCCATATATGTCCACGGCGGCCACAGGCGCGGTTGCATCAGTTGTGCCCCTACCGCCGCCACCACCAGCAGGCACAGTGGTGTGATGGGCAGATAAGACGTGGAGGAGTGAGTCAAACGCATGCCGTAGGCACCAATGCACAGTCAAAATTGCATACAAAAGGGCCTGAATGGTAAGCCAATCTGGCCGACAGAAAAGCATAGACTATGCGCTTCTTCATGACCATCATTCCTACCAAGAAGGAGAAAGCGAATGTCCGACGTCTATGCCAAATTGCAGGCACTGCAAATCACCCTACCGCCACTGGCCGCGCCTGCTGCGGCTTATGTGCCCTATGTGCAAACGGGCAAGCTGCTGTTCATCAGCGGCCACTTGGCCAAAAAAGAGGGCAAGCCCTGGGTGGGGCAGTTGGGCAAGGATATGGACACCGCTACCGGCCAGCAGGCGGCGCGCGCAGCCGCCATCGATTTGCTCGGCACCCTGCACGTGGCCACAGGGGGCGACCTCAACAAGGTGGCACGCATCGTGAAAGTGATGAGCCTGGTCAATTCTGCGCCCACTTATACCGAGCAGCATCTGGTCACTAACGGTTGCAGCGAGCTGCTGGGCGAGGTATTTGGCCCTGAAAAAGGCGCGCATGCCCGCAGCGCCTTTGGCGTGGCGCAAATTCCATTGGGCGCTTGTGTGGAAATTGAACTGATTGCCGAGTTGGCTTGATTGGGCCTGATTCCCGTCTGGTTGCATTGAACAGACAGCGCAAATGCTTTTAAAACGCCTACCCTGCTGCGGGATAGGCGTTTTTTGTTGTGGGTAATGTGTTGACTTTCTTTAGCTCTTCAGCGCAATCAGCAACACGCCGCTGGTAATCAGCCCCAGCCCCAGCCATTCTTGCATGCTGGGGTGTTCGCGTAAAAAGGCCACGGCCATCAGAGCCACCAGCACCAGGCTGAATTTGTCGATCGCAGCCACTTGCGAGGCATGCCCCAATTGCAAAGCCTTGAAATACGCCAGCCACGATGCCCCTGTTGCCAAGCCGGAGAGCACCAGAAACAGCCAGTTTTTGCCGTTAAAACCGTCTATTTTTTGCCATTTCCCCGTATAGGTCAGAAAAGTGGCCAGCGCCACCACAATCACCAGGGTGCGGATGAACGTGGCAAAGTCCGAATCAATGCCTTGCAGGCCGATCTTGGCAAAAATGGCTGTGAGCGCGGCAAAAAATGCCGAGGCCCAAGCCCAGTACAGCCATGCGCTGCTGCTCATCGTGTGTTCTCCTTGGTTGGCAGATGACCGGCATGATAGAGGAAGATGCCGCGCCACAGGGCAGGCGCAGCGCTTTCTTTATGGCGTGTCGGTCAGATCGTGCCCCGCGCCGCCCAACACTTTTTCGTGCAAAGCGGCCAGTTGGTCGCGTACGCGCGCGGCCTGCTCAAACTCCAGATTCTTGGCGTGCTCCAGCATGCTTTTTTCCAGCCGCTTGATTTCTTTGGCCAGGTCTTTTTCGCTCATGGCCTCGGCCCAGCTGCGTTGCATGTCCTGCTGGGCGGCGGCTTTACTGGCTTTCTCGCTGTACACGCCATCAATCAGGTCGCGCACCTGCTTCACCACGCTGCGTGGGGTGATGCCATGTTCGGTATTGAAGGCCATTTGCTTGGCGCGGCGGCGCTCGGTTTCGTCGATGGCGCGGCGCATGCTGTCGGTGATGCGGTCGGCATACAAAATGGCACGGCCGTCCACATTGCGCGCGGCGCGTCCAATGGTTTGAATCAGACTGCGCTCGCTGCGCAAAAAGCCTTCTTTGTCGGCGTCCAGAATGGCGACAAGAGATACCTCGGGAATGTCCAGCCCCTCGCGCAGCAGGTTGATGCCCACCAGCACGTCAAACGCGCCCAGCCGCAGGTCGCGGATGATTTCCACACGCTCGACCGTGTCGATGTCGCTGTGCAGGTAGCGTACTTTCACGCCGTTTTCGGTCAGGTAGTCGGTGAGTTGTTCGGCCATGCGCTTGGTGAGCGTGGTAATCAGCACGCGGCTGCCTTGTTCCACGCAATGGCGTATTTCTTGCAGCACGTCGTCCACCTGCGCGGTGGCGGGGCGCACCATCACTGCTGGATCGACCAGACCGGTGGGGCGCACCACTTGCTCCACCACCTGGCTGGCATGTTCTTTTTCGTAATCGGCCGGGGTGGCCGAGACAAACACCACCTGGCGCATTTTGCGCTCGAACTCGGCAAATTTCAGCGGTCGGTTGTCCAGCGCGCTGGGCAGGCGAAAGCCGTAGTCCACCAGTGTTTGCTTGCGTGAGCGGTCGCCGTTGTACATGCCGCCCAGTTGGCCGATCATGTTGTGGCTTTCGTCCAGAAACATGATGGTGTCTGTGGGCAGGTAATCGGTGAGGGTGGCGGGTGCTTCGCCCGGCGCAGTGCCGGCCAGGTGGCGCGAGTAGTTTTCAATGCCTTTGCAGTGGCCGACTTCGGCCAGCATTTCCAGATCAAAGCGTGTGCGCTGTTCCAGCCGTTGGGCTTCTACCAGCTTGCCTTCGTCGTAAAAGAATTTCAGGCGTTCGGCCAGCTCCAGCTTGATGCCCTCCACGGCGCTGAGGACCTGCTCGCGCGGGGTCACGTAGTGGCTGCTGGGGTAAACGGTAAAGCGCGGCAGACGTTGGCGGATTTTGCCGGTGAGAGGGTCGAACAGTTGCAGGGTTTCGATCTCGTCGTCAAACAGCTCGATGCGCAGCGCCAACTCGCTGTGCTCGGCCGGAAACACGTCGATCGTGTCGCCACGCACGCGGAATTTGCCGCGCACAAACTCCTGCTCGTTGCGCTGGTATTGCATGCGCACCAGTTGCTGGATGATGTCGCGCTGGCTGTACTGGTCGCCTTCGCGCAGCGTCATGATCATCTTGTGGTAACTCTCGGGCTTGCCAATGCCGTA
>JAGOGU010000013.1 GCA_017996515.1 Allobrachymonas sp. | reverse complement strand
GCCGCGCTGTTTGCCGATTTGCCCAGCGCCCTGAGCAATACGGTCGAGATTGCGCGGCGCTGCCACCTCACGCTCACGCTGGGCAAGCCGCAACTGCCGGACTTTCCCATTCCGCCAGAACACACGATCGAGTCCTACTTCCGGCAGGCGTCACTCAACGGGCTGGAAGAGCGCCTGAGCCACTTGTACCCCGATGCCGCGCAACGCGATGCCGAGCGCCCGCGCTATCTGGAAAGGCTGGAGTTCGAGATCGCCACCATCCTCAAGATGGGTTTTCCGGGCTACTTCCTGATCGTGGGCGACTTCATCAACTGGGCCAAGCAAAACGGCTGCCCCGTGGGGCCGGGTCGCGGATCGGGTGCAGGCTCTCTGGTAGCCTATGCGCTCAAGATCACCGATCTGGATCCGCTGCAATACAAATTGCTGTTCGAGCGCTTCCTGAACCCCGAGCGCGTGTCGATGCCCGACTTTGATATCGACTTTTGCCAGGCCAACCGCGACCGCGTGATCGATTACGTAAAAGGCAAGTACGGCAAAAACGCCGTGAGCCAGATTGCCACCTTCGGCACCATGGCAGCACGCGCCGCCATTCGCGACGTAGGCCGCGTGATGGACATGAGCTACACCTTTTGCGACGGCATCAGCAAGCTCATTCCCAACAAGCCGGGCAAGCCCGTTACGCTGCAATACCCGCCCGCCAACCTGTCGGAAAGCGACAAGGAAAAATACGCCATTGCAGCCGAACCGACGCTGCGCGAGCGCATCGAGCGCGAAGAAGAGGTCAAAACCCTGGTGGAGATGGCGCAAAAGCTCGAAGGGTTGACGCGCAATATCGGCATGCACGCCGGCGGCGTGCTGATTGCACCGGGCAAGCTCACCGATTTTTGCCCGCTGTATCAGCAGCCCGGCAGCGACTCGGCCGTGAGCCAGTACGACAAAGACGATGTCGAGGCTGTGGGTCTGGTCAAGTTCGACTTTCTGGGGCTGGCCACACTCACCATTTTGGAGATTGCCAAGCAGTTCATTGTGCAGCGCCACCCTGGGCAAGAAAACTTCGCTTTTGAAGATATTGCGCTCGACGATAAAGCCACCTACAAGCTGTTTCAGGATGGCCGCACCGAAGCCGTGTTCCAGTTTGAAAGCCGCGGCATGCAAGGCATGCTGCGCGACGCCAAACCCACGCGGTTGGAAGACCTGATTGCCCTCAACGCCCTGTACCGCCCCGGCCCCATGGATCTGATCCCCAGCTTTGTGGCGCGCAAGCACGGCAAAGAAGAGGTGGAGTATCCGCACCCGCTGGTAGAAAGCATTTTGAGCGAAACCTACGGCATCATGGTCTATCAGGAGCAGGTGATGCAGACCGCGCAGATTCTGGGCGGCTACAGCCTGGGTGGCGCCGATTTGCTGCGCCGCGCCATGGGCAAGAAAAAACCCGAAGAAATGGCGCAGCACCGCCTGATTTTTCGCGAGGGTGCGGCCAAAAACGGCATCAGCGAAGCCAAGGCCGACGAAGTGTTCGACCTGATGGAGAAATTCGCGGGCTACGGTTTCAACAAATCGCACGCTGCCGCCTACTCGCTGCTGGCCTACCACACGGCCTGGCTCAAAGTGCATTACACAGCCGAATTTTTCTGCGCCAACATGACGGTGGAGATGGACAACACCGACAAGCTCAAGGTGCTGCATCAAGACGCATGCAACATGGGGCTGGAGTTTGAGCCACCCAACATCAACCGCGGCCAGTACCGCTTCGAGCCGGTGAGCGACAGCGTCATCCGCTACGGCCTGGGCGCCATCAAAGGCACGGGCGAAAGCGCTATTGCCGCCATCGTGGCCGAGCGCGAAGCCAATGGCCCCTACAGCAGCCTGTTTGATTTTTGCGCCCGCGTGGATCGCGGCCGCCTGAACAAACGCACCGTCGAGGCGCTGATCAAAGCGGGGGCATTCGACAGCCTGCATCTCGACCGCGCCACCCTGCTCGCCAGCATCGATCTGGCATTTGACTACGCGCTGGTGCAAGAAGCCCACGCCAACCAGGGCGGCTTGTTCGACATGATGGACGACGGCCACGGCAGTAGCACGCAAGAGCCGGAACTGGTTGCCGTTACGCCGTGGGACATTCGCGAACGCCTGCAACAGGAAAAAACCGCGCTGGGCTTTCACCTCTCGGGCCATCTATTCGATGCCAACGCCCAAGAGGTACGCCGCTTTGTGCCCACACCGCTGGGCAATCTGCACGACAGTCGCGAGATTCAATGGCTGGCGGGCATTGTGTCCGACCTGCGCTTCATCAACGGCAACCGCGGCAAGCTCGCCCTGTTCAAGCTCGACGATGGCAGCGCCACGCTCGAGGCCAGCGCCGACGAATCCGTATTTGCCGATGCCAACGGCATCCTCCAGGAAGACGCCCTGCTCATCGCCCAAGGCCGCGCCCAGCTTGACCGCTTCAGCGGCAATCTGCGCCTGAACGTGCACACCCTGATCGATCTGCCCACGGCCCGCTGCCGCTACGGCAAACACCTGCTGGTGCACGTAGGGCCATTGGCCGCACAAGATGCAGGCCCGACATTCGATCGCCTGTTTGCAGACCACCCGCCACAAGAAGAAATCACCGACAGCGGCGATGCGCTCACGCGCGGCCTGCCTGTACGCATGCGCATCAGCCTGCTACATGAGGACGGGCAAACCGTGCAAGGCACCGTGGCGCTGGGCGAAACACGGCGCTTCTACCCCTCAGACGCCGCACTGGCCAGCTGGACGGCGCTGCTGCCCGCCGGGAATGCCCAGATCGTGTATGGCGTAGTCGATAACTGACATGCTTTCCATGCGCCTGCCCGCGTTCCACCCCCATCTGTCTGTGCGCGCGAATATGCCAAGATCATCAGGGTTATTGCGCAGTTCACAGGGGCAGATGCCCTTCCTATAATCCAGAAGCTTCGCTTCATCCCGTTTTTCATTTACTTTTTTAAATACCGCCATGCAATTCATCCGCTTTTCCGATTTGTGCGCCAACGGCCAAGTCCAAGGCAAACGGGTTTTCATCCGTGCCGATCTCAACGTGCCGCAAGACGATGCAGGCAACATCACCGAAGACACCCGCATCCGCGCTTCGCTGCCCGCCATTCAAATGGCGCTCAAAGCCGGTGCGGCGGTGATGGTGACCTCGCATCTGGGCCGCCCGGTAGAAGGCGAATTCAACCCCGAAGATTCTCTGGCGCCAGTCGCCAAGCGCCTGGCAGAGCTGCTGGGGCGAGACGTGCCTTTGATCAGCGGCTGGACGGCAGGCGTGGATGTGCAGCCCGGGCAAGTGGTGCTGCTTGAAAACTGCCGCCTGAACGTGGGCGAGAAAAAGAACAACGCCGAACTGGCCAAGCAGATGGCTGCGCTGTGCGACATCTTTGTGCACGATGCCTTCGGCACCGCCCACCGCGCAGAAGGCACCACCTATGGCATCGCCCAATATGCGCCCGTGGCCTGTGCCGGGCCGTTGCTGGCGGCTGAAATGGATGCCATCTCGCAAGCGCTGGCCAACCCCAAGCGCCCGCTCATCGCCATTGTGGCGGGCAGTAAGGTCAGCACCAAGCTCACCATTTTGCAAAGCCTGGCAGACAAGGTGGACGGCCTGATCGTGGGCGGCGGCATTGCCAACACCTTCATGCTGGCCGAAGGGCTGCACATCGGCAAATCGCTGGCCGAAGGCAATCTGGTGGACGAGGCCAAAAAGGTCATCGCCAAAATGAAAGAGCGTAGCGCTGAAGTGCCCATTCCTGTCGATGTGGTCGTGGCCAAATCTTTTGGCGCCGATGCGGCAGCCACCGTGAAAGACGCCAAAGACGTGGCCGAAGACGACATGATTCTCGACATTGGCCCCCAAACCGCCGCCCTGCTGGCCGACAAGCTCAAGGCCGCAGGCACCATCGTGTGGAACGGCCCGGTGGGTGTATTCGAGTTCGACCAATTCTCTAAAGGCACGCAAACCATTGCCCGCGCCATTGCAGATAGCGCCGCCTTCAGCATTGCCGGCGGCGGCGACACGCTGGCGGCCATTGCCAAATACGGCATCGACAAAGACGTGAGCTACATCTCTACCGGCGGCGGCGCTTTTCTGGAAGTGCTCGAAGGCAAAACCCTGCCCGCGTTTGAAATCCTGGCCAAGCGCGCAGCGGGTTAAAGCAAGTCCAAGCAAACATCCGTCGCAAACAACACACCCATAACGTCGTGCCCCCTCAAGGGTGCGGCGTTATGTTTTTATTGGCACTAAAAAAGCCGGACATCAATGGATGTCCGGCTTTAACTCACAAGATGAATCGATCACGAGCCGCACGCCACGCAGCCCGTTCGGCAAGCGGTCGGCCTTGCTTGCTCAGGCCCAAATCAACGCGGCCAGATCGCCCACATCCACAGCGGCTGTTTCATGCGGTGCGCCAGCGCCGCTGCTTCGGGCGACCAGCCTGCGAAGTAGTCGGCTCGCACAGCACCCACAATGGCAGTGCCCGTGTCTTGCGCCAGCACCAACCGGTTCAACGTAGCCGCCGCCCCTTGCGTGGACAGCCACACCGGCACACCATACGGAATGCTGCCGCGATCCACGGCGATGGAACGCCCCGGCGTTAAAGGTACGCCTTGCGCGCCGCGCGGCCCGCTGGCGGCGTCAGCGGTGTTGATGGCCTCTTCGCGAAAGAAAACATAGCGCGGATTGCTCCAGAGCATTTCATTGGCGCGCCCGGGGTTTTGCGCAGCCCATTGCCGCAGCGCATCCCAACTGCCGCCGCGCCCGCCTTGCGCGATGACCCAGCCGGAAGGGCTGCGAAACGGATGGTTGTTGGTGCCCGCAAACGCCATGCGCACCATACGCTGGCTGCCATCAGGCTCTTGCACCTGCACGCGGCCACTGCCTTGCACGTGCAGAATCATGGCGTCGATCGGGTCTGCCAGATACACCAGGGCACGCTCTTGCAAGGCTGCGCGCGCAGCCGGGTCGGTATCGATCTGGCGGCGGGTGTACCACGCGCTGCGCGGCGCACCGCCTGCCGGTGGCGCGTACAGGGGCACGTTGTAGCCGCCGCCCGGCTGCCGCCGCGCTTGCAGCACGGGCTCGTAATACCCTGTCAGAACACCTTCTGTCTGCCCGGCATGGCTCTCGATGCGATACGGCTGAAAACGCTGCATCAGCCAGCGGCGTTTTTCTTCGTCGCTGCTGTTTGCCATGCGTTGCACGTCGGGACAGATGTTGGCAAACACGGGGCCAGGCTTGCTGCAGCTTTGCAGCCAGGCGGGCCACGCCTGCCCGACGGCATCGGCCGTAAGGCCCGGCAGGGTTTCCCACGCCACGGGCACCCAGCGGCTTTTTTCACGCGCAATGGGCGTGCCCGATACCGGCGGCGTACCAGATGGCACGGGCGGCCTACCGGCACAACCGGCCAAAACACCTGCTACCAGCAAGCCCCCTGCCAACAGCCGCCCTTGGCGGGTGCCTGCAATTTGTTTGAGCAAGCGCACGGGTGACAGCAGAATGGGCGCCCCTGCGGCGGAAAACAATTTGGCAAATGACACAACGTCCCCCTCAAAACAGGGTGATCGGTCTGCAACATCACGCAAGTTGTTGCCAAACCGAGCACCGCAATCATGCAAAAGTATGCGGCGCATTCTCGCATCATCCGACCCCGCATCCGCAGACATATGCTTTCTTTTACAAAGCCTGCTGGCAAATGGCTCTTGCCAGCCTGCACATGCAATCACGCACATAGTCGTTACCCCGGCATCGCCAACCGGTCACAAAACCTTGCATGGCCGATGGCACGGCAATGGCACAATCGCTTTTTGCCGTGCCGCTTGGCCAGCATTGTTTGTTCAGTGATTTTTTCAGCCATGCCCCTAACGGCTTTTGCTGTTGCCGCTTTCAACGCCATACCAGCCGCCATACACGCCATATGCCCTCTATCCAACACCCTCACAAAGAGCTGATTCTGGGCGGGCAGCGCAGTGGCAAATCGGCTCGCGCCGAACAGCTGGCCGCCCAATGGCTGGCGCAGTCGCCTACGCACCACGCCCTGTTTCTGGCAACGGCGCAAGCGCATGATGACGAGATGCGCCAGCGCATCATCCGCCACCAGCAAGACCGCGCCCTGCGCCTGCCCGGCATCCAGACCATTGAAGGCGCCGATGTTGCCGCGCAATTGCTGGCGCACAGCCACGCCGATACGGCCATCGTGCTGGATTGCCTGACGCTGTGGCTCACGCAACTGCACATGCCTTGGCAAGCGCCACCGGCCACACCACAACAAGCTGAAGCGCGCACCGATGCCTTGCTGCACGCCATTACCAGCAGCCAGGCACGCCTGTTCATTGTCAGCAACGAAATTGGCCTGGGCGTGATTGCGCCCGCGCCCGAAACGCGCCGTTTTGTCGATGCCCTGGGCCGCCTGAACCAGCGCGTGGCCGCCGTGTGCAGCCACGTCACCTTCATGGCGGCGGGCCTGCCTTTGCCTCTGAAACACCCCTAGGAGACCCCATATGGAAATCACCACACCCCCGACCGAAAAGCCGTTCGACACCCCCGATGGCGAACGCCGCGGCATTGTCATCATCAACACCGGCGACGGCAAAGGCAAAAGCACGGCCGCCTTTGGCCTGGCGCTACGCGCCACAGGGCGCGGCAAAGCCGTCAAGATCTACCAGTTCATGAAAGTGCCCTCTGCCCGCTTTGGCGAGCACCGCATGTTCGAGCTCCTGGGCAACCCCATCGAAGGACTGGGTGACGGCTTCAGCTGGGACAGCAAGGATTTGGAACGCTCCGCACAGCTGGCGCGTGACGGCTGGGACAAAGCCAAGGCCGCCATTTTGAGTGGAGAATATTTTCTGGTGGTTTGCGATGAAATCACCTACCCGCTGGCCTTTGGCTGGCTGGATCTGCAAGACGTGCTCGCCACCTTGCGCAACCGCCCCAAAGACGTGCACGTGTGCCTGACCGGCCGCCGCTGCCCGCAAGAAATCATCGACATCGCCGACACCGTGACCGAAATGCGCCCCATCAAACACGCGTTTGACGCGGGCATCCCCTCGCAGCGCGGCATTGAAGATTAATGACGCGTTAAAACAACTGGATTTACCCCTTTTTATCGGACACAATGTCCGCTTTTCGCATCGCTGAAAGCCTTTTTGAATACACCTATGGATACACCATCTGCACCCGCTTCCTCCTGCACCGGCAAAGGCACATGCCGCAACCACGATCATGAGCATAATCACGCCCACGAAGGCCGTAGCTGCTCGGGCAAGGGCGATTGCCACACGCGCGCGCAGACGCAGGGCCGTGCACACACACCTGCGAACGAGCAGGCTTTCCCTATCGCCAGCAAAGAGCAGGCCACCTATGCCAATGCCCGTTGGCCCGTGGCCGATATCGAGGCATTGTTCAACCTGCCATTCCCTGAGCTGATGTTCCGTGCCCAACAAGTACACCGCGAACACTTCGATCCGTCAGAGGTCGAATTGGCTGCGCTGCTGTCGATCAAAACCGGCGGCTGCCCAGAAGACTGCGGCTACTGCCCTCAATCCATTCACCACCCTGCTGGCGTCAAAGCCCAAAAGATGATGGAAGCCGACGCCGTGCGCGCCGCCGCTGAAAAAGCCAAAGCCGCGGGCGCAACACGTTTTTGCATGGGCGCAGCCTGGCGCGCGCCCAAAGAGCGCGATATCGAAAAAGTTACCGAAATCATCAAGGCCGTGAAAGAAACCGGCCTGGAAGTGTGCTGCACATTGGGCATGCTGACCAAGGAACAGGCCCAACACTTGCACGATGCAGGTATGGATTACTACAACCACAATCTCGACACCGCTCCCGAACATTACGGCAACATCATCACCACGCGCGATTACCAAGATCGCCTCGACACGCTGGAAAATGTGCGCGAAGCGGGCGTGAACGTGTGCAGCGGTGGCATCATCGGCATGGGTGAAAACCGCCGCCAACGCGCCTTGCTGATTGCGCAACTGGCCAATCTGCAGCCACGCTACCCCGATAGCGTACCCATCAACAATCTGGTCAAGGTCGAAGGCACCCCCTTGGCTGATAGCGAAGATATCGATCCGTTCGAATTCGTGCGCATGATCGCCATCGCCCGCATCACCATGCCCAAAGCACGGGTACGCCTATCGGCAGGCCGCACCGAAATGTCTGACACCATGCAGGCCTTGTGCTTCCTGGCGGGCGCCAACTCCATCTTCTATGGCGAGAAACTTCTCACAACCGACAACCCCGACACGGAGGCCGACCTCAGCCTGCTCAAACGACTCGACATGAAAGCAGGCCACAAACAAGAACACGGGCACGAGCACCACCACGGTGGCTGCGGTTGTGGCGGCTAACGGCAGCTAGCGTCATCACCCATACGCATCTGGGCCGGGCAGCAGCTGCTACATGTGGCGTTGCCCGGTCTTTTTTCTGCTACAACGCATTGCGGCACAGCATCCTAACCCTTCTGGAGCCATGACATGCACACAGTTGAAGCACTGCTTCCTGTCTGGCTGGGCATGGCTATCGCCCTGCTACTGGATCATGCATTGGGCGAGCCGCCGCCGCGCTGGCATCCGGTTGTCTGGATGGGGCGCTATCTGCAATATGCCGGCGCCTGGTTGCAAACCCGCACACGCCCCGGCAATGCGGCCGACCAGCCTTCCTTCTGGCGTGGCGCGTTAGCCTGGTGGGGCGGCTTAGGACTTGTGCTGATACCAGCCAGCCTGCTGCAATGGCTGCTGTGGCAACTGCCTTGGTTCATGGCGGCTTTGCTCGCAGGTTTGCTGCTCAAGCCCTTGCTGGCCTGGCGTCTGCTGGTGCAAGAAGTGCTGGCCGTAGAAGCCGCCTTGGCACACTCGCTGGAAGCCGGGCGGCAGCAACTGGCGCGCATCGTCAGCCGCGATGTGCAGCAGCTCGACGCCACCCAAGTGCGCGAAAGCGCGCTGGAAAGCCTGGCAGAAAACCTCAACGATTCCGTCATTGCGCCGCTTTGCTGGTTCTGCCTGCTCGGCCTGCCCGGCGCTGCGCTGTACCGCTACGCCGACACGGCCGATTCAATGTGGGGCTATCGCGGCATATACCGTGGCCAGCGCTGGGAATGGGCGGGCAAATGGGCCGCGCGGGCAGATGATGTGCTGGCTTGGCTGCCCGCACGTATCACGGCCTGGGCGCTGCTGCTGGCTGCTGGTTGGCACAGCGCCAAGCAGCTACCTGCGCAAGCCCGCCAAACCCCTTCGCCCAACAGCGGCTGGCCCATGGCTGCCATGGCATTGGCGCTGAGTATCTGCCTGCGCAAGCCCGGCGTTTATACGCTCAACGCAGCGGGCAACGCGCCCCAGCCCATGCATGTGGCGCACGCCATTCGCCTGGGGCAACGCACCATCTGGCTCACCGTAGCTTGTGCTGCCACTGTGACAATGGCCTTGGCTACCGGAGCATGGATGGTACAAGCATGACACAGCACCTGCCCTTACACGGCGGCTCCGATGCATGGGGCGTTCCGCCATGGGATTTTTCTACCAACAGCAACGCTGCCGGCCCCTGCCCGCACACGCAAACCGCCCTGGCACAAACCGATGCCAGCCACTACCCCGACCCGGCCTACACGCAGCTACGCGGCGCTTTGGCCGCCCTGCATACGGTTGCGCCGCAACGCATCGTGATCGGCGCCAGCGGCAGTGAACTGATTGCCCGCTTCACCCACTGGATCGCTCTGCACGCACCAAACGCTCGCAGCACCCACGCGCCCGCCACCGTGTGGCTACCCGCCCACGCCTATGGCGACTATGCCCACGCCGCACGCCAGCACGGCCTGCAACACAGCATTCACGCCGCCCATGCAGACCTGGTGTGGCTATGCGCCCCCAGCAGCCCGCACGGCCAACCGCTGCATCTGCCGCCAGACTGGCCACAGCGTCCGGTGCAAGCCACCACGGTGCTCGATTGCGCCTATGCGCCATTGCAGCTCACAGCAACGCCCATTGCCCCCAGCCTGGATTGCAATCACACCTGGCAGATCTGGACGCCCAACAAGGCGCTGGGGCTGTGCGGCATCCGCGCGGCCTATGCCATAGCCCCCGCCGATGCGGCGCCTGAGCCTGTACAACAACTCATTGCGCTGGCACCATCCTGGCCCTTGGGCAGCCATGGCGTTGCCTTGCTGCACAGTTGGTGCACGCCCGTTGTGCAAACCTGGCTGGCGCACGCCCGCCACACGCTGGCGCAATGGAAGCAACAGCAGCTTGCGCTTTTGCAGCAGTTGGATTGGGAATGCCTGCCGAGCGAAACCAATTTTCTGCTGGCGCGCCCACGGCTTGCACCGCAGCAAACGCTGCCCGAGTTGCTGGCAGGGTTGCGTCAAAACGGCATCAAGCTGCGCGACGCCACTTCGTTCGGCCTGCCCGGTTGGGTGCGCCTGTGCGTGCACACACCGCAGGCGCAAGCGGCGCTGGCGCAGGCCGTGCGCCGGCTAACGCCCGTGTAATGGTTGGTTGACGGTTGACTTGAACCGCCCTCCGCACGGGCGCAGACTACTGCAAAAGCAGCTTCAAACCGGCAGCGTCAAGCCGCCGTGTTTGCCCCAATGGCCGCCATTTGCGCCGCCCGCAAGGTATCGCGGGTTTGCACGGCCACGCGCCTGGCGGCATCGGCAAAGTCGGCGCCAGAAGAGGCATACAGAATCGCGCGCGAAGAATTGACAATCGTCAAGGCGCTGCTGGCCAGTTTGCCGCTGGCCGCATCCAGCCGACCGCGCCACCCCGCCTGCACGGTAGCTGCCGCATCGCCGCCCTGCGCACCCACGCCGGGCACCAGCAGCGGCAGCGTGGGTGCCAGCGCGCGCACGCGCGCCAGCTCTTGCGGATAAGTTGCGCCCACCACCAAGCCCAGCTGGCCGTTCAGGTTCCACGGGCCTTGCGCCTGTTTGGCAATGTGCTCGTACAGCATGGGGTGACCATCCACATCCTGCAAGCGGCTGGCCTGCAAATCATTGCCACCTTCGTTGGACGTGCGGCACAGCAAAAACGCCCCTTTGCCGTGGCGTTTGAGGTAAGGCTCGAACGAATCCCGCCCCATGAAAGGCGAAAGCGTGACAGCATCGCAGCCATAACGCTCGAACGCCTCGATGGCGTATTGCTCGGCCGTGCTGCCAATGTCACCGCGCTTGCTGTCCAGAATAACAGGCACATGCGGCGCAACTTGGTGAATGTGCTGCACCAGCTGCTCCAGCTGTGCTTCAGCACGGTTGGCAGCAAAGTAGGCAATCTGCGGCTTGTAGGCCAAGGCCACATCCGCCGTGGCATCGACAATGGCTGCACAAAAATCAAAAATGCGCGTGGCATCGCCCGCAAAAGGCGCAGGCAGGCGTGTCACGTCGGGGTCCAGCCCCACACACAGTAAAGATTGGTTGCGCTGTTCCGCCGCGCCCAGCATTTCGAGAAAAGTCATGGTTTCACCTTGTCAAATCATGTTCCGTCTGATGTTCCGTCGATTGACTCCGCAGCACGCCAGAAACTTGTGATGCCTTTCAGCACGCGCCACTCTGCACCTGCCATTCAGGCTGTGCCAGCGCCACGGCTGTCGCGCAGTTTTTGCACCATTTGCACCACGCCCAAAACGGCGGCGCCTGCGGCAAAGCCGATGAGCAAATTGCTCAGCGAAGCCGTGAGCGTGCCCACCAAGCCGCCCCAACTCAGCTCCACCTCATGCAGCCAGCTCACCAACGGCGCAATGCCATGGGCCAGAATGCCGCCGCCCACCAGGAACATGGCCAGGGTGCCCACAACCGACAAGCCCCGCATCAGCCAAGGCACGGCGCGCAGCAGCCATTCGCCCAGCGTGCGGGCCGTGCCGCCTTTACGAAACAACACCACGCCCAAATCATCGAGCTTGACGATGCCTGCCACCAGGCCATACACGCCCAACGTCATGCCCAGCGCAATCACCGAAAGCACCAGCACGCGCTGCAACAGCGGCGTATCGACCGCCAGGGTGCCCAGGGTAATCACCATAATCTCGGCCGACAAAATAAAGTCGGTGCGCACCGCCCCCTTGATCTTGTCTTTTTCCATTTGCAGCAGCGCTTCTGGCGTCACGGCGACAGCCTTGGCCTGCTGGGCATCCGCAGGATTTTCATGTTTGCCGTGCAGCAATTTGTGCAGCACTTTTTCCACGCCCTCGTAGCACAAAAAGAGGCCGCCCGCCATCAACAACGGCGTAATCAGCGCAGGGGCAAAAGCACTGATGAGCAAAGCCAAAGGTACCAGAATCAATTTATTGACCAACGACCCTTTGAAGACCGCCCACACCACAGGCAGCTCGCGATTGGCTTTCACGCCCGTAACCTGTTGCGCATTGAGTGCCAGATCATCTCCCAGCACGCCGGTGGTTTTTTTAACCGCCATCTTGCTCATCACGGCCACATCGTCAAGGATGGTGGTGATGTCATCAAGCAATGCAAGCAAACTGGTAGCCATGGTAAAGACACTCTCTGCAGAAAAAAGCGCATTGTATGCAGGTCGAAAGAAAAGCTGCCGCTACCCACTTGCTGCCGTGGCATGCGCCCCCCATTCAAGCCGCTGCGTGTGGTGCAACCTCCAGCAAGGCGTGCGCCAAGCACAGGTCTTGCCAAGTCTGGCGCTTGGCCGCCGGTGTGCGCAGCAGATAAGCCAAGGGGTACGACACCACAACGGGGATATTCGCCAGCGCTGCCTGCATCTCGTACTCGCCTTCTGACACGACCACGCGATGCGCCTGCCCGCGCAGTTGCCCCAAAGGCACGGTGCTGCCCAGCAGGCTGCACGCGGCATGGCGCCCCAAAGCAATCACCACTTGCGGCTGCACGCGCACGATTTCGCGCTGCAGCCAGGCGATGCTTTGCTGCAATGCGGCGGCATCCATCGCCTGACCGGGGCGCGGCACACAGTGCGGCGCTTGCACACAGCAGCCCTGCTCTGGCCGCAAGCGTATGGCGGCGGCCATATTCAGCAACAGCTTGCCGGCATCACCTTGCAAGGGCGCGGCGGCACTGTCGGCGGCCAGAGCATCCAGCACAAACAGCCAGCGCGGCGGTGCTTCTGCTGCCCAAACAGCAGGCAAGGGCTGACCAGACAACATCATGGCCGCTTGCGGCAGCGCGGCATCGTGTTGCGCTGGTGGCGCTGATGCCGTATTTGTTGGGGGCTGTTGTTTCTGCGCGGTTGGAGCAAATGCCTGCTCCACAGCCTGTGCAGGGGTGTGCTGAATCGCTGTGGCGGCATCCGCCTTGGCAGGCGTTGCAGCTGCCATCGCTCCTACGCCTACTTCTACCGCCGCCTCTACCTCGGGTTCGGACGGCGGCAGCCAAAGCCGCACACCCATTTCCTGCAGCATGGCGCGCTGGCGCGCATCCAACTGCAAGGTGTTTGCGGCTTCTGCGACGATATCTTCTTCCATTGCATCTCGCACGGCGACAGGCAGACTCATGCGCACCTCCTCAGCTTTGCTGGGCAGTGGCAAGAGCATGGTCGGCCAAGCCGTGGCCTGTTTTTTTGTGCTGCACCTGTCATGCCGCCAATTGTCGCAAACATTCGTCCCTTTGCCGACATCCCGTGCGCGAATCACGCAAGGCTCCGTGCACATCTTGCGCAGCTGTGCCATAATGGCGCACTCGCAGCACATGGCAGATGTTGATTGCCATGAATGGATTATATTTGATCGCTGCGATTTTGCTGCATATCTCCCTTCTTTCAGGGTCTGTTCAAACGACCCGGTGGCTGTGCCCCTCATGCCTTGCGCCTGAAACCGGCAGCCATTTTTCCAGGCTTTCTCCATACGTGCACAACACGCGTGTTGCAGCTTGCGACGCCAGACGGTGGATGTGTTTTCGTCGTCCGGCGCGCTGCACAGACAGTTGCTGACGGTGTCTGCGCCTGGCGCGATACCGCCATATTGCCTGTTTGCGCCCGTACGACTTGGATCCTTCCGTGATCTTTGTTTTTTCGAGAAAGCCTGTATGTCTTTGAATGAATGCGTTTCGGGTGCCGACAACACCCCAGATTTTTGCGCCCCTTCTGCCCCCGAAGCAGCCCCTGCCACCAATGCCTTTGCCGAACTGGGGCTGCGCAGCGAATTGCTGCAAGCCGTAGCCGATCTGGGCTACACCCAGCCCACCTCCGTGCAGCAACGGGTTGTTCCGCAAGCGTTGGCCGGTACGGACAGCGACAACCATGCGCCGCTGTACGACCTGATGGTGTCCAGCCAAACCGGCAGTGGCAAAACCGCCGCCTTTTTGCTGCCCTTGCTGCAACAGCTGCTGCAGCAACAAACCCGTGCGGCCGAAGCTGCACGCCTGCAGGCCGAACAACTGGCCGCTGAAGCGCTGGCGCGCGGCGAGGCACCACCCAAAAAACAACGTCGCAAAAACCCGACCAATCCGCGCAACTTCAAACCGGCCGAACCCGGTGCGCTGGTGCTCTGCCCCACACGCGAACTGGCACAGCAAGTGATGCAAGACGCCATCTCTCTGGTCAAACACACGCGCAATCTGCGCATTGCCAGCGTCATTGGCGGCTTGCCCTATGGCGTGCAAATCGCACGGCTGCAAAACGCCGATCTGGTGGTTGCCACCCCCGGCCGCCTGCTGGACCTGCACCGCAGCGGCCAGTTGCGCCTGCACACCGTGCAAACCCTGGTGCTGGATGAAGCCGACCGCATGCTCGACCTGGGTTTTGCCGAAGACCTGGCCGAAATCCACCAGCTTTGCGCCCAACGCAAGCAGACCCTGATGTTCTCGGCCACTTTCGCGCCACAAGTGCGGCAACTCGCGCTGCGCGTGATGCGCAGTGGCGACAGCACCCAGCAGGTCAATATCGACACCCCGCAGCAACGGCACACCAATATCACGCAAAAGCTGTATTGGGCCGACCACGCCGTGCACAAGCGCGCTATGCTCGACCATTGGCTGCGCGACCCAGCCATCGATCAAGCCATCGTCTTTGCCAGCACCCAGATCGAATGCGACGCCTTGGCCACTGATCTGCAACAGGCTGGCTTTGCCGCCGTGGCACTGCACGGCGCCCTGCCCCAGGGTTTACGCAACCGCCGCCTGGGCTCCCTGCGCGATGGGCGCGTGCAATTCCTGATTGCCACCGACGTGGCTGCACGCGGCATCGATGTGCCCACCATTACCCACGTGTTCAACTTCGGTCTGCCCATGAAGCCCGAAGACTACACCCACCGCATTGGCCGCACGGGCCGCGCTGGGCGCAACGGCTTGGCCATCACCTTCGCCGAGTGGCGCGATCAGCGTCGAATGCATGCCATCGAGCAGCACACGCGCCAGCCACTGCAAGCCGAAGTCATCCCCGGACTGGAGCCGCGCTCGCGCCCCAAAGCACCGGCACGCCCACGCAAACACGCCCATGCTGGCGGCCGCCCGGCCCCACGCAATGGCGCACGCAATCAGACTGAGCGTGGCGGCGGCGGTTACGCCCGCACCCATGCCGATCACGACGCCCGCCCCACTCCCGGCCGCAACAAACCGCGTGCCCAGCAGCGCCCCGCTCGGCATACAGCACCTCAAAAAGCCGGTGCTTACAGCCGCCACGCGTAATTGCGATTCTTCCCTATATCCCATCGCGGCAACGGGCTTGCCGTGATGGGATAATTGGTTCGTTCTGAACCTCTCATCACCATACTTGCTTCTGTACGGAGTCTTGTTATGTCGTCCTTTCGGTCGCGCTGCTCTGCGTTGCATATGGCAGCGCTGTCTGTGCTGGCAATGGCCGCCGCCCCCGCCGCACAGGCGCAAGCGCCACAAACCCCAACAAGTAGCGCGCCCCAGGCAGCGGCAGTTCGGGGTTCCAGCGTGGCACACGTCGTCAAACAGGGCGAAACCCTCGACTCCCTCTGCAAACAATTCAAAATCGTGCCTGTCCAGTGCGCACAAGTGGCTTATTTCAATCAGCTGGGTAATGCACAACTACCTGCGCCCGGCAACACGGTTTATGTTCCACTGAACCTGCTACCCGGCAAGCCCCAACAAGCCCGCCTGATCCAGACAGCAGGAGAGGTGCAAGTCAACGGCCAAAGCGTTAGA
>JAGOGU010000130.1 GCA_017996515.1 Allobrachymonas sp. | reverse complement strand
ATGGGCGGCACCCTGATTCTGCTGGATGTGGTGGGAAGCAGCGTCAACGAATCTTTGCTGCAAGACGGCGCCCTGGTTCCGGCACGGCTGGACACCCTGGGCAAGCTCGGTGCCGACTGGTACTGCTATACCCGCGAGCAATGCGAACGCCAACGGCCTGCCGTCAGCCCTGTGGGCAACAGCAACAGCAAACCTTGATGACGGCTCTCAAGGCTGGTCGATACCCGCTGTTGATGCTGCAGCTGCAGCAGCTGCTGCCGAGGCCGCGGTAACTATCTGGCTGGCAGCAGCGGCAGACGCAGATGCGGTCTGTTGCTGGTTGCGCACGAACAAGCTGGTCATGTCCTGCACCGCTGCTGGCGGCACATAGTGCGGTGCAGCTGCCGCACTGCCGGGTGAAGCGGCCGAGGCCGCCTGACCTGCGCTTGCTGGTGTACTGGCGCCCCCTCCTCCTGCAACCGTCTGCATCCACGCAGGCTGCGCTACAGGCTCCCTTGCCGCACCTGCTCCCCCCGCCGCCCGCAGCGGCACGCTGGTAGCTGCTGACGGCATGGTTGGCATATTGCTGGGTGGCCACGGCATATTCACCACTTGACGACGTTGTCCGATCGGCGCAGAGCTACGGCCTTGCTGCGTGGCCGCAATATCTTCAGGGCTGGGGTACTGCCCCAGCAGCCAATAATCCAGCACGCGGCGTGCGATAGGCGCTGCCGCAGTGGCGCCAAAACCGACGTTTTCCACAATCACGGCCACGGCAATCACGGGCTTGTCGACGGGCGCAAACGCAATGTACAAGGAATGATCGCGTTTGTGTTCGGCCAAAGCTGCTGCGTTATAGCGCTGGTTCTGCCGAATGGTGACCGCTTGCGCCGTACCGGTTTTGCCACCACTCACATACTCTGCGCCCACGAATACGCCCCGGCTGGTGCCTTCTTTGGTCACGCCCACCATGGCGTTTTTGATCAGATCGATATGCTGTTGTTTGTAGCCCAGATTCACCGCTGGCTCGCGTGGCGGCACTTCTTGCGTCTGCGTCAACGGGTCTTGCAGATACAGCGCCAGATGCGGCGCAAAGCTGGTGCCGCCATTCACCATCGTTGCCAGCGCATGGGCCAGTTGCAGCATGGTGAAATGGTTGTAGCCTTGGCCAATGCCCAACGAAATGGTCTCGCCGGGCAGCCACTTTTGCTGCTCGGGACGTTTGTAGGCATTGCGCTTCCATTCCGGGCTGGGCAGCACGCCCCGCATTTCCCCATTCAGATCGATGCCGGTGCGCTGGCCGAATCCCAAGGGCTGCATAAAGTCGTGGATAGACTGAACCCCCATCTGATAAGCCAGTGAATAGTAATAGGCGTTACTGGACTTCACGATGCTGCGATGCATGTTCACCGCGCCTGCCGCATGCCCACGGAAACGGTGGTTGCCATACATCCAGTAGCCAGGGTCATTGATGACGGTGCTCGCCGAACGCGCACCGGTTTCGAGGGCGGCCAAAGCCATGAAGGGCTTGTAAGTGGAACCGGGCGGATAAGTCCCCCTCAGAGCACGGTTGAGCAGCGGCTTGTCGATGGATTCGTTCAGCGCCTTCCAGTTTTCCTGGTCAATGCCGTCCACAAACAGATTGCCATCAAACGTGGGCTTGCTCACCATGGCCAGCACTTGCCCATCGCGTGGGTCAATGGCTACCAACGTGCCTCGGCGCTTGCCAAACAGATCTTCCACCATTTTCTGCAAACGGATGTCGATCGACAGCACCACGTTACGCCCAGGCACGGCCGGTTGGCTGGCCAGACTGCGCACGACCTGGCCGCTGGAAGTGATCTCCATCTGCTCACTGCCCGATGTGCCATGCAACACCGATTCGTAACTCTGCTCGATACCCAGCTTGCCGATATGGGTGGTGCCGCGGTAATTGCGCGCATCCTCGCTTTCTTCCAGTGCGCGTTTCTCTTCCTGGTTGATGCGACCGATGTAGCCGATGACATGCCCCGATAACTCGCCATACGGGTAATAACGATACAGGCGCGCATTGATCTCAACCCCTGGGAACTCGTGACGCCGGGTAGCCAGCCGCGCAATTTCTTCATCGCTCAAACGGTAGCGCAAGGGAATGGGTTCGTAATCCTTGCTGTCCTGCCGCAAACGGTTGAACCGCCTGCGATCCGTTTCGCTGATGGGGACAATGGCAGCCAGCGCATCGATCGTGGCAGGAATATCGGCAATATCCTTGGGAACCAGCTCCAGCGTATAGGCCGAATAATTGCTGGCCAATACCACGCCATTGCGATCCATGATCGTGCCACGGCTGGGCGGAACAGGCACCAGCGCCGTACGGTTGCTTTCGGCCTGCGCCATATACGATTCACGGCGCAGCACCTGCAAAATCACCCAGCGCCATGCCAGCAAAGCAAAACAAAACAGCACCAATGCCGCCAAGGCCAGCAAACGCAATCTGAAACTGTGCTGCCGAGCCGCGCTGCTTTGCAAATCAGCCGCACTGGCAAAGCGGGAGGATGTTCTGCGCATGGCTTACAGGGGGCGTGTCAGATCGCGATCGGGCGCACGGCGTTGCGGTGCCAGCAACACCCGATCCAGAATGGGCCACAAGATGGTTTCCAGCACCGGTGCCCACCACAAGCCGGCCCCCGGCCACTGCCCGCCACCGGCCAGGTACAGCAACCACAACAAGCCATGTGCCGCCATAAAAATAGCAAACAGCTGCAAGGCTTGCCAATGCGCTTTGAACAACAACAGGCGGCGATGCACCAGATACACCACATAGGCCACTGCCGCATAAACCAGCGCATGCATGCCCAGCAGGGTCGTGCGATGCACATCCATGATCAGGCCCAAACCGCAGGCCACCAGCACCCCGATATGCCGCGGCTCGTGCAGGCACCAGAACACCAGTGCGAGCAGCAAAAAATCCGGCATCCAGGTGATGCGCCCCAGGGGCAGCAAATTCAGCAACAAGGCTGCCAGCAGGCTGCCCCACATGAATCGGATATCCACCGGCAACAGCAAGCGTTGTGCTTCTCTGCCAAACATCATGGCGCATCTCCTCCAGAAGCGGCCCGCCCACTGCCCGCTGCAGCTCGGGATGCGGCATTCTGCCGAGGTGCCGCTTGGCCAACCCGCTCGCCATGAGCCGATGCGATGTCTTCAGCCGGCTCTTGCGGCACAGGATCCAACACCAGCACATGATTAACCGACAGCATCTGCGCCGCTGGCGCAAGCTGCACCCGCAAAAAGGCGCTGTTGTTGCGCCGTTCGACCGCAGACACGGTACCTACAGGCAAGCCTACGGGGTAAATGCCGCCCACACCGCTGCTCACGATCGTATCGCCCACTTGCACATCGTCGGTATTGGATAAAAACCGAATCTCCAGCGCGTTGCCGCGCGGATTCTGGCTATCGCCATACACCAGGCTGCGCTCACCCGTGCGGCTGTTGAGAACGGGCACCGCCTGCTGCGGATTGTCCAGCAGCAGCACTTCGCTCGAGAGCGGATGCACACGCACCACCTGCCCCAGCAGGCCACGCCCATCAATCACCGGTGCGCCCTGAACGATGCCCTGGCGGCTGCCCTTGTTGATGGTAACTTTGCGCACAAAAGGATCAGCCGCCACATAGGCCACCTCTGCGGCTCGCGCCTGCATGGGCAGCTGCTGCTGCAAGCCCAACAGTTCGCGCAGTGCAGCGTTTTCTCGCATCAGCAAATCGGCGCGCTGCGCCTTGAGCGCCTGCTGCGCAATTTGCAGCGTCGCCTGTTCTTTGGTTTGCTGGGCCGTTTCCACCGTCGTAACGTAAGAACCCATCAAATCCACCGCTTTGACCGGCTGGGCACTGAGCCACTGAAAAGGTTGCAGCACTGTGGCAACACCCGTGCGCACGCCGTCGCCCACACGCCAGCGGCTATCCACCACCATCAGCACCAGCGTAGCAACCGCAACCAGCCCCATTCTTGCCGAGGGTGGCAAGCTGCGCCGAAACATCGGTGGGGGCTTGCGTTCAAACGAGTGCAGCGGCATGATCCGTCAGGAAAAGCCCGCCCATGCGGGTGGAACGACAGAAAGAAAAAGAAAACACGAAAAACCGGCGGCGCCGCATTTATTCGCTGGTAAAAATGCTGTGCGTGCCGTGAATGCGCTCCAGCGCAATGCCGCAGCCGCGCACCACGCACGACAGCGGCTCTTCGGCAATCAGTACAGGCAGGCCGGTTTCCTCCGCCAGCAAGCGATCCAGATCACGCAACAGCGCGCCACCGCCTGTCAGCATCATGCCGCGCTCGGCAATATCCGCGCCCAGCTCGGGCGGGGTTTGCTCCAGCGCCGTTTTGACAGCACTCACGATCTGGTTGAGCGGATCATTGAGCGCTTCCAGAATCTCGTTGCTGCTGATGGTGAAACTGCGCGGTACGCCTTCAGACAGATTGCGGCCCTTGACTTCCATCTCGCGCACCTCGCTGCCCGGAAAGGCGCTGCCGATTTCTTTCTTGATCGTTTCGGCCGTTTGCTCGCCGATCAACATGCCGTAGTTGCGGCGGATGTAGTTGATGATGGATTCATCCAGCTTGTCGCCGCCGATGCGCACGCTGCCTTTGTACACCATGCCGCCCAAGCTGATCACGCCCACTTCGGTCGTGCCGCCGCCAATGTCCACCACCATGG
>JAGOGU010000129.1 GCA_017996515.1 Allobrachymonas sp. | reverse complement strand
GCTGCTGCAAACAGGCCACGCATTGGCCAGTATTGCGCAGTTGCAGAAACTGGGCTTGCAAGACGGCATCTATCCGCTGTTGACGCTGGCCGTGCAGCGCGTCGAAGACCCTTTTGTGCAGGCCGCGTTCAAAGACACCGATCGCCGCGTGGCCGAAGGCAAACCTGTGGCGGCCAGCTTTTTGCTGTCTTGCCTGCTTTGGCATGATGTTCGGCAGGCTTGGCAAGCCGGCATCCATGCGGGCCAGTCATCGTTTGTGGCCTTGCAGCAGGCCATTGATGAGGTGTTTGATGCCCGCATCGGCGATGTATCGGGTCGCGGCAAACTCGGCGCCGATATGCGCGAAATCTGGATGATGCAGCCACGCTTTGAAAAACGCACGGGCAACAGTCCGTATAGTCTGGTGGCGCAATTGCGCTACCGTGCCGGATTTGACTTTTTGCGCCTGCGGGCTTCAGTGGGCGAGGTGGACGAAGCCATCCCCGACTGGTGGCAAACCTTCAGCACCGCCAATGACACCCTGCGTGAAGACTTGATTGCCCAAGTGCGCGAGCAGATGCGTGAACAGCAACGCCTGCGCCAACGCAAGCCGCAGCGCGAAGGCGATGCGCCTCAAACAGACGATGTCGGCGATGTCGCAGGTGCGCGCAAACCGCGCTCGCGTCGCCGCAAGCCCCGCGCACGGGTGCAAGCAACCAACGATTCAGGTATGGTGAACTCAGCTGCCGATGTGCAGCCATCTCGTGCAGGTCGTGACGTTGCCAGCGGCGCTGCAGACCAGCCACAGGCAGATGCACCCGCCAAAAAACCACGCCGCCGCAGAAAGCCGTCGTCCAAAACATCCGGCTCCGGTGCAGAGGGCGGTCAGCCTGTTTGATGCCTTGAGCCATGGAAGTACAACAACTGTCCCAAGCGGCGTCGACCGTCAAAGCCTGGTTGGCACTGGGCGCCAATCTGGGGGATGCGCAAGCCACCATCCGCCAAGCTATTGCTGCTGTGCAAAACTGGCCGCATACGCGATTGCTCAAGGCATCTTCTCTGTATCGCACAGCGCCTGTCGATGCCGACGGGCCAGATTACATCAATGCCGTGGTGGAAGTGCAAACAGGGCTTTCTCCTCTGGGACTGCTACACCACTGCCAGCTGCAAGAGCAGGCGGCGGGTCGGCAAAGACCCTATCGTAACGCGCCGCGCACGCTGGATATGGATATTGTGCTGTATGCCGATCAGCACGTGGATTTGCCGGAATTGACCGTGCCGCATCCCCGCATGTGGCAGCGTGCCTTTGTGCTGGTACCGTTGGCTGAAATCGCGCCGGAAAAGGTCAGCCGCCAGCAGTTGCAGACCGTGCTTGAACAGCGTATCGAACGCCTGGCTGCTGCGCATGCTGATGAGCCGCAGGATGGCCGGGCATAATGATCTTGTTGTTGTTTTGTTTTTTTCATGACTGTTCCATCTGCTTCTGTTCCGGATAAGCAGCACGCTGTTTCCATTGCGGCATTTTTCTTGCCCTTTGCGCTGGTGCCTTGGTTGAATCCGTTTGCAGGCGGTGCCATGACACCGGGTATTCCGCTGCTGGTGGGCTGGACATGCACGGCCTTTTTGTTTGCAGGTCAGCCCGCCAAGTACTTGCCCCGGTCTGCCGCAGTGATGCTGGGCGCCTTGGTGCTGGCCGTGCTATGCGGTGTGGCTCTGGATCGTTCCTGGCAGCTATTGGCGGCTGCCTTGCTGATGATGGGCGCTGCTGCATTGGTGAGCATGAGCCTGGTGCAGGAATTTGCGCCGCTTTCAGCTGCTGTCGGAGCGCTTGAGCCGGGCAGGGCGGGTGCAGCGGCACAACAGGGTGTTGCACAAAAGGGCATTTCTTTTATCGCCTGGAGCTGGCTGCTGGCGGGATTGATCAATGCCTTGATTGGCGTGTTGCAATATCGCCAGCAAACGGCCTGGTTGGGTCAGTGGGTGAACCATGCGCCGGTCGGGCAGATTTATGGCAATCTGCGCCAGCGTAACCAATTTGCCTCTTTGCTGTGCATGGCTCTGTGGGCGCTGTGGTATTTGTGGCAGCAGGGTTGGTTGGCGCAGCTGCTGCGCCGCTTTTTTCCGGCCCCGCAAGGGGTGGTTACGGTCTTAGCTTGGCTGCTGATGCTGCCCTTGAGCGCGATGATGGCATTTACCTCATCGCGTACGGGTTTGTTGCAGTTGGCGGCCATGGTTATGCTGCTGGCGTTTTGGCGCTTGCGCAGGCAGCAGGGCACGGGTGCAGGCACCTCGCGCGCGCAGGTCATAGCTTGGCTGTTAGGAGTGGCGTTGGTGTATGCGGCAACCAGCTATCTCTTGCCGCATCTGCTGGGTGGCGTGGATATGCTGGCCCGCCTGGAAGGAACGGATAGCCGGGCTTGCATCAGCCGCAAGGTGCTGTGGAGCAATGTGCTGCAACTGATTGCGCAAAAACCGTGGTGGGGCTGGGGTTGGGGCGAACTGGATTACGCGCACTACTATGCCAACTATTCGGGCATGCGTTTTTGCAGCTTGTTGGATCATGCACACAATCTGCCTTTGCAGTTGGCGGTTGAACTGGGCATCCCCTTGGCCTTGGCCTTGTGCGGCTTGTGCCTGTGGTGGGTGTTGCGCAATCGCCCTTGGGCAGAAACAAACCCGGCGCGCCAGTTGATGTGGGGCGTCTTGGTCGTGATGGCTGTGCACAGCATGGTGGAATACCCGTTGTGGTACGCCCATTTTCAACTGGCCTGTGGTTTGGCTTTGGGCGTTTTATGGAGCACGGCGCGCAGCAGGCGAGCAAGTGCCGTATATACAGGCGCGACTGCGCGCTATCTGCAAGGTGCGCTAGCCGGTTGCTTGCTGTTGGGCATGGCCTATGCCAGTTTCGATTTTGCTCGTGTCACCCAGTTGTATATGGCGGTAGAAGATCGTATATGGCCTTTTCGTAATAAAACCAGAGAACAGGCCGAACGCAGTCTTCTATATCGCAATGCTGTGCAATTCGCTTCGGTCAGCCTCGACCCTGTTACGCTGGAGCAAGCCGAGCAGCAACTGGCCATTGCGCGCAGACTGATGCATTACAGCCCTGAATCCCGTATGGTGATTCGCATCATCGAATGCTTGCGGGTGTTGGAGCGCCACGCTGAAGCGGATGCAGAAGCAGAGCATTTCAAGCAGGTCTATCCTGCAGAATATGCGCGCTGGCACGCGGATGCTGAAAAATAAAGCACTGAATGTTTGTCAAAAAATGTTCCCAGGGCTTAGCGCGTAGAATAGACAGCTTTCTTTCAAATCACCCAGGCACCATTTGGGTGGCAGACTTGGTGCAACAAGGTGCTTGGGGTTTTCAGGCCCCCTTCTTTTTTTGACTGGAGTTTCCGTGTTCGCTTTTATCAGTAATGCCTATGCGCAAAGCGCATCTGCTGGCGCCAACAATGGCGGTTTTATGGCAACCCTTACGCAAGTTGCCCCCATGATTCTGGTGTTTGTGGTGGGCTTTTTCTTCATGGTGCGCCCGCAGATGAAAAAACAGAAAGAGCTGCGCAATCTGCTCGACAACCTCTCGGCTGGCGATGAAGTGATCACCGCCGGCGGCTTGATGGGCAAAGTCAGCCGCATCAAAGATGGCAACGTGGAGCTGCAAGTTGCCAAGGATGTCGAAATTTTGATGCAAAAATCGGCCGTTACCCAGGTTTTGCCCAAAGGAACCATTCGCTTCTGATGGTTGACGCATGTCTTTTGCAAACGGTGCCTGGCGCGCGGTTTGCAAGCAGCGCATGCTTTCCTGTTGATGGCGTGCACGCATCGATAGCTGAGGGGTTGCGCGCATTGTTCTTTTCTTTTTTAAAGTTCCACCATGAATCGTTATCCGCTCTGGAAATACATCACCATGTTCGTGGTCGTGTTGATTGCGGCGATTTATGCCTTGCCCAATTATTTTGGCGAAGCGCCTGCCGTGCAGGTTTCTCCAGCCAAGGCAACGGCAGCCATCGATGAACCACTCAAGCAGCGCGCATTGGCAGCGCTTGCAACCGCGCAGCTGCAACCGACGCTGGTCGAGCAACAGGGCAATTCGCTGCTGCTGCGCTTTGATAACACCAACACCCAGATCAAAGCGCGTGACGTGGTGGATACAGCCGTCAATGAAGGTGCGCAAGAGGAGCCCGGCTATTCGGTTGCGCTCAATCTGGTATCGCGCTCACCCCAATGGTTGCGGGCGTTGCGGGCCTCTCCCATGTTTCTGGGGCTGGATCTGCGCGGTGGCGTGCACTTCACCTTGCAGGTTGATGTCCAGTCTGCCTTGGGCAAACGGCTGGATGCTTTGGCGCTGGACGCGCGCAATCAGTTGAGACAGAAAAACATTGCCGTGGCAGATGTGAAGCGCACGGAAAACGGCTTTGTGGTGGCATTTGCCGATGAAACCACGCTGGATGCGGCGCAACCCGTTTTGCAAGACGGCACGCCTGAACTGCAATGGACGCGCGGCGGCGAGCAGGTTGCAGTCAAACATTCGCTCACGGCCACCTTCAAACCGGCCGAGGCCACCAAATTTCAGGAAGCAGCCGTCAAGCAGAACATTCTGACCTTGAACAACCGCATCAACGAACTGGGCGTTGCCGAACCTGTGATTCAGCAGCAGGGCAGTGACCGCGTGGTGGTGCAGTTGCCCGG
>JAGOGU010000128.1 GCA_017996515.1 Allobrachymonas sp. | reverse complement strand
AAGTCCAGCAAAAAGGCCGTGTCTTCACCGGCGGGCGGGTTCTTGATGAGCTCGATCAGCTCGGCGGTTTGCTTGGCATCCAGCGGCAGCGGGGGAATGCCGAGCGCTTCGCGTTCGGCGGCGTGGGCGCGGTAATTGTTCAGCATGGGAATACTCCTCCAGATAGGGGCTTGAGAGGAACAGTAGCACAAAGCGGGCGAATCGGTTGCCCGCCGTGCGGAGTGGCGACGCATAGCCGTGTGGTTATGCCGCCGCTCAAACCGTTATCGACATGATACGGCCTCGCTGCGCTTTTGTTGCCGCATGGGCAAAAGCCAAAACACAAGGCAAAACAAAAGGCCGATCTGGCGAATGCGCAGATGGCCTTTGGGGCACACAACAATGTGCAAAAGGGGCCAGGCAGCGCAACAACGGTGTGTGCGCTGCCTGTGCGAGACCTTATTGCAGCAGGCTGGTGGGATTGATTTTCAGATCGTCTTCGCGCGCTTGTTGGATAGCGTTGCGGCAACCGTCGGCCACGCGGCCACCGGCTTGGGTGTCGATCATCATCGATTTGTTGCCCGATTGCAGCCAGTAGGCCGAGCCGTTGGCGGTTTCGAGGCGCACAACACCGCTGGTGGTAGGAACGCGGCGCATGGTGTACTGGCGTCCGCCGGGGATGCGCACGTCAAACCCGTCGCCTTGGGCGGCGATGGTGGCAGAGCCTCCTTCGCAGATGAAACTGCCGGTATAAACGGGGAAGCCGCCTGCCGCATCAGGCACCATGACGGGGGCTGGCGCAGCAATTACTTGTGGCGCGGGCTTGGCGGCAACAGCTTTGGTGGTTGTTTTTTTCTTGGCGGGAGCTTTTTTTGCAACCGCTTTTTTCACGGGGGCCTTTTTGGTAGCGACAGGCTTTTTGGCTGGCGCCTTCTGGGCATGCGCTGTAACAGCAGCGGTGCAGGTTGCGAGGGCAATGGCCAAGGCAATCAGGGATTGTTTCATGACGTGTATTCCATCTCAAAGGTCAAAGGTGCGCCGATTATGGCAAGAAAAACCTCGCCAATATGTGAGCATCCGTATCAAAAAAGCGACGTAACCAGCGGATATATCTGTAAAAAATGACAAATATCACGAAGCGTCGCAGAGCAGTGCCGCGCAGCGCCTTTTCCGCTATGCAGCATTGGATGCATGTGCGGATACCGCCGTGCCTACCCGGTGGTGTCACCGCCAGCATCAAGTTGGATGCTGGGCTTACTGGCTGAACAGGGGCTGCACGCTGGCAGGCAAGCTGGCGCCGGTGGCGTGGGCGCGTTCCAGCAGCTGCCAGTAGTAACGGTAGCTGGCGCGGTCGTGCAACTGGTTGTTGTAAGTAATAGGCGCCCACTGCGCGGCGTGGCCTGCTTCGATGATGGCGGCTGCTTCGTGCACGGCGGCTGCATCGGGCGTGAAGGCGGCCAGAATCGGGCGGATTTGGCTGGGGTGAATGCTCCACATGCGCGTGTAACCCAGTTGCCGCGCGGCCTGGGTGGCGGCGCGGGTGATGGCCTGTGTGTTGTCGAATTCGGTCACCACGCAGTGTGAAGGCGTTTTGCCATAGGCGTGGCAGGCCGACGCGATACGCAGTTTGGCCTGCACCACCAGCGGGTGGCTGAACTGGCCGTCGAGTTGCATGGCCGCGGCAGGAATGGCGCCGCCGTGGCTCGAAACAAAGTCCATCAGGCCAAAGCTGATGGAGGCCACGCGCGGATGCGCGGCAATGGCAAACACGCGGTGCACCGCCAACGGCGATTCAACCAGCGCATGCAGCGGAACGTGGCTGCCGCCGGCATCATCGATCTGCTGCACGGCGCGTTCGATGTCGTCCACCGATTCGACTTTGGGCAGCATGATGTGGCGCAGCTTGCTGCCGGCGCGCGCCAGCAGAATGCGCACATCTTCGGCAAAGGCGGGATGATCCAGCGGATGCACGCGCACGGCCACGCGGGCGCTGTCGTCGCTGCCCGCGGCCAGATCGGCTACCAGCGCGGCGTGGTCGGCCTCGCGGCCAACGGGCGCGCCGTCTTCGCAGTCGAGCGTGACATCCATCACGCAGGCGCCAAATTCCTGCGTCAGCTCGGCTTGCAGTTGCAGGCTGCGCACCATGCGGCTGGGTATGCCGCTGTAGTGGTCGCACACAGGCAGCACGCCGGTCTGGGCTTGCGCCCCCAGCAGGATGGAGCGGGGATGGTTGTCCATGAGCGTTTCCTTTCTCGTTCGACTGGCGTGAATGCCGATATGGCTCGCGTGGTGGCTTGTATGGGTTTGGAGCGATGCAGGGTTACAGCAGGTGCTGAACGCCCTCTTTTTCGCCTTCCAGTTCGGCCAGGGTTTTGTTGATGCATTCCTGGCTGAAAGCGTCGATCTCCAGCCCTTCGACCACCTGGTAGTTGCCGTTGGCGCAGGTGACGGGAAAGCCGAACATTACATCTTTCGGAATGCCATACCAGCCGCGGCTGGGAATGCCCATGGTGACCCATTTGCCGTTGGTGCCCAGCGCCCAGTCGCGCATGTGGTCGATGGCGGCATTGGCGGCGCTGGCGGCAGAGCTCAGGCCGCGCGCCTCGATGATGGCTGCGCCGCGTTTGCCCACGGTGGGCAGAAACACGTTTTCATTCCAGGCCTGGTCGTTGATCATGTCTTTGACGCTGGCGCCGTCGATGGTGGCAAAACGGTAGTCGGCATACATGGTGGGGCTGTGGTTGCCCCACACGGCCATTTTTTCGATGGCCGCCACGGGCTTGCCGGTTTTTTCGGAGATTTGGCTCAGCGCGCGGTTGTGATCCAGGCGCAGCATGGCGGTGAAGTTTTCGGGCGGCAGATCGGGCGCGCTCTTCATGGCGATATAGGCATTGGTGTTGGCCGGGTTGCCCACCACCAGTACTTTCACATTGCGGCTGGCCACGGCGTTCAGCGCCTTGCCCTGAGCGGTAAAGATCTGCGCGTTGGCGGCCAGCAGGTCGGCGCGTTCCATGCCGGGGCCGCGCGGGCGCGCACCTACCAGCAGTGCGTAGTCGGTGTCTTTGAAGGCTTGCATGGGGTCGCTGTGGGCTTCCATGCCCGCCAGCAGCGGAAAGGCGCAGTCCTGCAATTCCATCATCACGCCCTGGAGGGCTTTTTGTGCTTTCTCATCGGGGATTTCGAGCAATTGCAGAATGACGGGCTGGTCTTTGCCCAGCATTTCGCCGGCGGCGATGCGAAACAGCAAGGCATAGCCAATTTGGCCGGCAGCACCGGTCACGGCAACACGAACGGGTTTTTTCATGGTTACTCTCCGAAAAATCAAACAGGGTGCCTGTCAGGCAAGCCAGCCAAGGCGCGCATACAGCATGCGCGGCCCTACTCGGCTACTCGGCCACTCGCCCGCACGCTGCTAGTGTAGCGGCAGCCGGCGCACATGCAAAAAAGTATGAACAGCGCGGGCATCGGCATGATGAGCTGGTCGCCGAGGAAATGCTGCAACGAAAAGAATGGCGTATCCATGCGCAAAGTAGCTTTTGTCATGATAGATTCGGTTTCTTTTAATCAACACAGCCTCCAAAGCCGGAGGCGAGCCAAACAGTTTTTGTTTCCGATGGATATTCCTTTCCGCAACGGACACGTCAAACAGAAAGATCTACCCGCCTCTTCCCACGGCGGGGCGTCGGCTGCTGCGGCGGCGCTCAACCCCCTGTACCAGCAGGTGCGCCAGTCTTTGCGCGACAGCTTGCAGGCTGGCGAGTGGAAGCCGCTGGAGGTCATTCCCAGCGAAGTCATGCTGGCGCGGCGCTACAACGTCAGCCTGGGCACGGTGCGCAAGGCCATTGATGAACTGGTGGCCGAGGGCTTGCTGGTGCGCCGCCAGGGCAAGGGCACTTTTGTGGCCAGCCATGGCGAACAGCAGATGCGGCACCGTTTTTTGCGGCTGCAATCCGACCAGCCCGATGTGATCGCCACCCGCCAAACGCAGCGCAACATCGTCGAGTGCCGCCGTCTGCGGGCGCCGGCCGAGTTGGCGCGGGCGCTGCACCTCAATTCCGGCGATACGCTGCTGTATGTGCGCCGCGTGCTGTCGTTTGCAGGCATTCCCACCGTGCTTGAAGACATCTGGCTGCCCGCTCTGCCGTTTCGGGGCTTGACGGCCGAAAAATTGCGCGACTACACCGATTCGACCTATGTGTTGTTTGAGAAAGAATTTGGCGTGCGCATGGTGCGCGCCGAAGAGAAACTGCGCGCCGTGATGTCTGACGCCGATCAGGCCGAGCTGCTGCAATGCGAAGTCGGCACGCCGTTGCTGCAAATCGAGCGCATCAGCTACACCTTCAACGACCAGCCGGTTGAAATTCGGCGGGTGCTGAACCGCACGGACCGGCACCATTACCGCAATACCCTGGGTTGACGCGCTGGGGCAAGTGTGCGGGCATCTTGCCGGTGGTGCGAGTAGATGACGGGATGAACCCCTCCACACCGCCCTGCGTATTGGGGTTTACCCCAGTTTTTCGGGGCTTGGCGCGGTATTTTGTGCATCCGTCGTGTCAGAGGCCGTTCAACAACGCCTAAAATCCTTATCATCCTTGTGCATATCCGACGCCTGTTTGATGGCGGGCTTTTTTTCTCAGCTGGAAATCAATCCCATGGCTTCTCCTCCTGCAAAAGCCGCGACACCGCGGCGCGAATTTCGCAACATTGCGCCACTCGACGTTCTGTTCTACGCCCGTCGGATGCCGCCCGGCGCGATGGTGTCCATCCTGCAC
>JAGOGU010000127.1 GCA_017996515.1 Allobrachymonas sp. | reverse complement strand
CCCCTTCTTCTACTCCCAACCCCCTGCCCCCCACTTTGCTGCTGGTCGATGGCTCCAGCTACCTGTACCGTGCCTTTCACGCGGGCGGCGACTGGAGCGTGACCCTGCCAGACGGCAGCCGCCAGCCCACCGGGGCGTTGCGCATCATGGTCAATATGATGCAATCGCTGACCAAAGATTACCCGGCCACCTGGGCGGCCTGCGTGTTTGATGCCAAAGGCAAAACCTTTCGCAACGATCTGTATGCCGACTACAAGGCGCACCGCCCGCCCATGCCCGACGACCTGCGCAGCCAGATTGCGCCCATCCACGAAATGGTGCGCCTGCAAGGCTGGCAGGTACTGGCTATCGAGGGGGTAGAGGCCGACGACGTGATTGGCACCCTGGCGCGCGCAGCGGCGGCGCAAGGCATTGACGTCATCATCTCCAGCGGCGACAAAGACTTGAGCCAATTGGTCGATTCGCACATCACGGTCATCGACACCATGACCGGCAAGCGCCGCGACATTGCTGGTGTGGAGCAGGAATTTGGCGTTCCGCCCAGCCTGATGATCGACTTTCAAACCCTGGTGGGCGACGCCACCGACAACATTCCCGGCGTGCACAAGGTGGGCCCCAAAACGGCGGCCAAATGGCTGCACAGCTACGGTTCGCTCGATGCATTGGTGGCCGACGCCGCCAACATCAAAGGCGCTGCCGGAGAAAACCTGCGCCAAGCGCTGGACTGGCTGCCCATTGGGCGGCAGCTCGTCACCATCAAAACCGATTGCGATTTGCACAACCATGTGCCGGGGCTGCCCCAGCTGGATGCCCTCACCAAACACGCGCCCGACCCAAACGGCTTGTACGCTTTTTACCAACGTTACCAGTTCAACAGCCTGCTTAAAAAACTGGGCACATCGGCCAACGGTGAGCCAGGCCGTGAACCCAACCTCACCCCAAACAACACCCCCAACGACTCTGCCAGCACGCCCCAGCTTGCGCTAGAGAGCAACGGCAACGACTTAACGGCAAACGCCGCACCTGCCAGCGCACAGACCACCCCTCCGCCAGCGCCAGCTGTGCCCGCCCATTACACCACCATCACCAGTTGGGCAGTGTTTGACGAATGGCTGGCTCGCATCACGCAAGCAGAACTGACGGCCATCGATACCGAAACCACCTCGCTGGATGCCATGCAGGCGCGGCTGGTCGGCATCAGCCTGTGCACTGCGCCCGGGCACGCCGCCTACATTCCCCTGGCGCACGACGGCACCGATGCCCCCCAACAACTGCCGCTGGCCGAGGTACTACACAAACTGCGCCCCTGGCTGGAAGACGCCAGCAAGCCCAAACTGGGCCAGCACATCAAATACGACGGCCATGTGTTGGCTAACCACGGCATCACCATCCGGGGCTATGTGCACGACACCCTGCTGCAAAGCTATGTGCTCGAAGCCCACAAGCCGCACGGGCTGGAAAGCCTGGCACAGCGTTATCTGGGCAGAAGCGGCATCAGCTACGAAGATTTGTGCGGCAAAGGCGCCAGCCAGATTCCGTTCAGCCAGGTCAGCGTCGATCAGGCTACCACCTACGCCTGCGAAGATGTGGATTTTTGCCTGCAGGTGCACCAAACGCTGTGGCCGCAGATTCAGGCCAACGCAGGCCTGCAACGCATTTATGCACTGGAGATGGCCACCAGCACCGTTTTGCTTGAAATGGAGCGCACCGGCGTTGCCATTGACGCCCAGCAACTCGCCATCCAAAGCAACGACCTGGGCCGCCGCATGCTCGAACTGCAGGAGCAGGCTTACACGCTGGCGAACCGCCCCTTCAACCTCGGTTCGCCCAAGCAAATTGGCGAAATCTTCTTTACGGAACTGGGGCTGCCCATCATCAAAAAAACAGCCAGCGGCGCGCCCAGCACCGATGAAGAGGTGCTCGAAAAACTGGCCGAAGACTTTCCCCTGCCGCAAACCATTCTCGAGTACCGCGGCTTGGCCAAACTCAAAAACACCTACACCGACAAACTGGCCGGCATGGCCGACCCGGCCACAGGCCGCGTACACACCAACTACGGCCAGGCGGTGGCGGTCACGGGCAGGCTCTCAAGCAGCAACCCCAACCTGCAAAATATCCCCATCCGCACGGCCGAAGGCCGCCGCGTTCGCGAAGCATTTGTTGCCACGCCCGGCCACCACATTGCCAGCGCCGACTACAGCCAGATTGAGCTGCGCATCATGGCCCACATCAGCGAAGATGCCGCCCTTATCCGGGCGTTTGAAACCGGCGCCGACATTCACCGTGCCACCGCAGCCGAAGTCTTTGGCGTAGCGCCCGAACAAGTCAGCAGCGAACAGCGCCGCTATGCCAAAGTCATCAACTTCGGCCTCATCTATGGCATGAGCAGCTTTGGCCTGGCCAAGGCGCTGGGCATTGACAACACCGCTGCGCGCAACTACATCCAGCGCTATTTCGAACGCTACCCCGGCGTGCAGACCTATATGGAGCACACGCGCCAGCAAGCCAAAGAACAAGGTTATGTCGAAACCGTATTTGGCCGCCGCCTGTACCTGCCCGACATCAAAAGCCCCAACGGCCCGCGTCGCGCGGGCGCCGAGCGCGCCGCCATCAACGCCCCCATGCAGGGCACGGCGGCCGACCTGATCAAAATGAGCATGGTCGAAGTGCAGCGCGTGCTGCACACCGAACAACGCGCCACCCGCATGATCATGCAAGTGCACGACGAACTGGTATTTGAAGTGCCCGAAGCGGAAGTGGACTGGGTGCGCACCACCATTCCGCACATCATGGCGGGCGTCGCCGCCCTGCGCGTGCCTTTGCTGGCAGAAATGGGGCTAGGCGCCAATTGGGAACAGGCGCATTAGCCCCAAAGGATGAGATCGACGGCAAAGCCAAGCCCTATACGCAAACGACCCCACCCAATTGCAAGTAATGGTGGGGTTAAGCGTTGCTTGATCGTTGGACAACTTGGGACACCAAAAAGCCCGCGCGGGGCGGGCCAATAATTTTTTTGGTTCTTTTGTTTACCTGATCGCTTGATATGTATTGAAACAAAAGAATGCAACGTATGATATGCGCGCCAGGGCCTGATGTTCAGCACTATTGCCGACAAGTGCAGGATCGCCTAAAGAAAAAGGAGGTTTCGTGGAAACTTTTAGCGACAAAACCGAAGTTTCTTTCAGTCAACTGTTTAAAAAAGACGGTTGGTTTTCTAGACTGATTTTTATTCAGCTGATAGCACTCCCCATTCACACATCAATTTATAGTGTTTTTAGACCTCTTAGAAATACGTCAGACAATTTGGCTCATTATTTTATTTTTATAATAGGTTCTCTTTTTATAGCGGGTCATTTAATGATCGGCTTGCTGCTCTGGAAAAAACGCACACGCTCTACCATAACAGTAGCAATCATGTTGCTCTGGATCCTGTTTGCAGTCAAACGTGTTTTTTTGGGTTTGTTCGGATCCATCATAATGTTGCTTGCAACTCTGCAGCGTGAAGGAGTGAGTAACGCGCTAATAACCCACCGAATATATGAATTAATTTATGCCGTTTTTCTTATAGCCATTTTTTTGGCGTTGACTATTATCTGGACAAGAAACCTCAAACGCCTGAAGCGTCTCTGCCCTTAGTGGCGTCAAGAAATCCGTATATCACATACCTCTTGCTGGCAGAAATGGACACAGGGCCAAGCTGGGAAAAAGCGCACTGCAACTTACATGATCTTGCTACCCAAATGAAAGCACGTTACTTGCGCCGGGTTGCCTACGCGCTGCTGGCCTTGGTTCTGGCCGCAGGGCTGCTGTGGCTGGCGCTGCCGCGCCTGATCGGGTTTGCCGCCGGGCGCTGGCTGCGTGTGCCAGGGCTGGAAACATTGGCGCTTGATCTCGACACGGTTGGGCCAAAGCGGCTGCACGCCCGGAACGTGCGTGGTGTGTACCGCACCCCTTCAGGCGATCGCTTGGTATTTGCGTTGCAGGGCGTGCATATGGATTACGCGCTGGCGCAACGGCAGATCGGGCTGCTGAACATCGACCAAGGCCATTTAGAGATGACCCCCAATCCCGGACCAGCAGATTCCACCGGGACTGGCTGGCCCGAGCTGGCCTGGCCAGCGCTGCCTTTGAGCCGGGCACAGGTGGCCGATCTACAGGTCACGGTACATCTATCTGGAAAAGATCCTCTGCAAGCCCGTGGTCGACTTGATGTGCAGCAGGATGGCGAAACGCTGCGGGCAGCATTTCATACTCCCACCGAACTTGTGCGACTAAGCGCCACCCCCGGAACAACCGTGAACATCCACGCCGAATGGCAGCATCAGAATGGGCAAAATGCCACGGCGCGGTTGCGTCTTGGGCGCCATCCCGCACAACAGCCCGCATGGCTCGAAGCCCGGGCACCGCTGCCGCTGTTTGGAAAACTGGCTGCAACTCTGGGTCTGCCGCAGCCACCGGGCAGCTTGACAGGAGACGTGGCGCTGCAGGCAGAAGCCACGCTAAGCAACAACAGTACCCGCGTACAAGCCGCCACCGCAAAAGCCACATTGAGCAAGGCCCAGTGGCAAATGAACGGGCATCCACAAGCCACTGCACTGACGTTGGATGGCTCCCTGCATGGCCACTGGACCGAAGAAGCAAGCAGCATCACCTTGTTGCCGGGTCTGCATTGGCAGGCTCGTTCTGACCTGCACCAGCTGTCTGGCCAAGGCCGCATCGACGCCCCGACAACAGTCGATATCGATGCGCACGGCAT
>JAGOGU010000126.1 GCA_017996515.1 Allobrachymonas sp. | reverse complement strand
GAAACCGGCGATGATGGCCGTGAAAATGCCTGTTTGCGGGGTCAGGCCGCTGGCGATGGCAAAGGCCATCGCCAAGGGCAGGGCAACTACGCCTACGGTGAGTCCCGCCGTTACGTCCTTGATCAGTCTCTCTTTGCTGTACCCCTTCATAGCCTGGAAAAAAATGGGCTTGAAGGCAAGAAACGACGCGAACCGAGGCATGGGAAACTCCGTAAACAACACTGAGCGGCGGTTGTTTCCCGTCGCGCGGGCAGCAAAATGAATATGTGTTGCCAATTATATCTGCGCGCTGTGAATCACTGTCCCTTTTCTGACGAAAAATTGTGGTGCCGTTATGGGAATGTGTTTTCGTGCATACAAAAACGGACGCTGCGCAGTTGCTGCATGCGGCTGCACGATGTGGTGCCTCCGCCAGAGCAGATCACGGTGGTGGCACCAGGGTAAAAGAAAAGCCCCAAGCCTGAGGATGATCGAGCTTGGGGCATGGCGCGCCGTATGACGCTTTTGTTGTTGCCGGTCGGACGTTACTGTTTTTGACCGTTGTTGAATGCCGCGTCCACACTGTCGTGGCTGATGCCTGCGGTTTGGCTGAAGCCGCAATCCACATAGGAAATTTCGGCGGTCATGCCACTGGCCAAGTCGCTCAACAAGAAGGCGGCCACATTTCCCACCTCTTCGATGGTGATGTTGCGGCGCAACGGGCAGCTGGTGGCCATGAAAGACAGCAGCTTGCCGAAATCCTTGATGCCGCTGGCAGCCAGTGTTTTGATCGGGCCTGCGCTGATGCCATTCACACGCACGCTGCGGCCGTCTGGCAGGCTGCCAAGGTCTTCTGCCAAGTAGCGCACAGAGGCTTCCAACGCCGCCTTGGCAACGCCCATGGTGTTGTAGTTGGGCACTGTGCGCAGAGCGCCGAGATAAGTCAAGGTCAGCAGGGCAGACTGGTCGTTCAGATAAGGCAAGGCAGCCTTGGCCATGGCCGGAAAGCTGTAGGCGCTGATATCCATGGCGGTGCGGAAGTTGTCGCGGCTGAGGCCGTCCAGAAAGGAGCCTGCAATCGCCTCGCGCGGCGCAAAGCCGATGGCATGTACAAAGCCGTCGAATTTGGGCCAGGTTTTGGACAGATCGGCAAACAGTTGCTCGATTTGCTCATCGCTGCCCACGTCGCAGTCAAACACGAGTTTGCTGTTGAACTCTGCCGCAAATTCGGTGATGCGATCTTTGAATCGTTCACCCACGTAACTGAAAGCCAGTTCAGCACCCTGCGCATGGCATGCCTTGGCAATGCCATAGGCAATGGAACGATTGGACAGCACGCCTGTAATCAACAGTTTTTTACCAGCGAGAAAGCCCATGCATATGCTCCTTTGTATTATTTGAACGGAAGCCGCATGCAAACGGCTTCTGTTGGTCAATCGTTAATCGGTGTTAGAAGCAGGTGCGCAGCGTGCAACGGCTACTTTCCTGTAACCAGTAGATTGTCGCATGCCTTGGAGGCAATTTTGTCACCATGCAGTCAGCAATCATGTAGAAATCACTGTAAACCCTTGATCTTGTAACTGAAAGCGAGCTATAATGCATGCTGACCAGTACGCAATATGGGCCGGCCTAGCACCTGCCCATTTTTTTTGCTCGTGGCAGGCAGATGGGGGCTCAGCCAGTGATTGCGGCAAGTATCGGCCTTTGCAGAGCAAGCGTACGACAGTCATTTCATCACAAAAAGGCAAGACAAGATTTTGGTGACATTACAAGAGTTGGTGCAGCAGACCGTACAAGGGTTTGGGCTGGATTTGGTGGAGATTGAGCGCTCAGCCGGTGGTTTGCTGCGCGTATTCATCGATGTGCCTTGGCAGCCGCCGCCGGCAGAATCAGACGGCAATGCCCAGCCTGGCGCAGCAGAACTGGCGGTTACGATCGAAGACTGCGAGAAAGTGTCGCGTCAGCTGCAGTATGCGCTGCAAGTGCAAGACTTTGATTACCAGCGTCTGGAAGTCAGCTCGCCCGGGATTGACCGCCTGTTGCGCAACGAACAGGATTTTGAGCGCTTTGCCGGTCAGGTTGTTGACGTCACGCTCAAGCAGCCGATTGGCGCCAATAGTGGCCAGTTGCCTGCCAATCGCAAAAAGTTTCGCGGCGCGCTCGAAAAAGCCGAGCAGGGCTGGCAAATCGTGTGGTCAGACGCCCCGGCTGTGCAGCCGGGCCGCCGGATTGGCAAAAAGAAACAACAGGAAGAATATCCCGTGCATGCCTTGGGCTTTGCGCTGGATGAAGTGCGCGAAGTGCGCTTGGCACCCTTAGTGAATTTCAAGGGGCGCAACGCCAGTGCTTGAGATGCCCGCAAGGGAAACTAAGAATTGCAAACAGGAAAACAAGTAAACAAGTCATTTTTGAGCGGAGTCAGACAAAATGAATCGTGAAATGCTGATGCTGGTTGAAGCCATTGCGCGTGAAAAAAACGTAAGCGACGACATTGTTTTTGGCGCGTTGGAACATGCTCTGGCCCAAGCCACCAAAAAACAGTACCAGGGCGAAGTGGATATCCGCGTAGCCATGGATCGAGAAACGGGCGAGTACGACACCTTTCGCCGTTGGCTGGTGGTGCCCAACGAAGCCGGTTTGCAAAACCCGGATGCTGAAGAACTGCTCATGGACGCGCAAGAGCGTGCTCCTGATATCGCTGAAGGCGAATACATCGAAGAGCAGGTGCCTTCCATGCCTATTGGTCGCATTGGCGCCATGACGGCCAAGCAGGTGGTGCTGCAACGCATCCGCGACGCGGAGCGCGAAATGCTGCTGAATGATTTTCTGGAGCGCGGCGAAAAGATTTTCAGCGGCACGGTCAAGCGCATGGACAAGGGCGATCTGATTATCGAAAGTGGTCGCGTCGAGGGTCGTTTGCGCCGCAATGAAATGATTCCCAAGGAAAACTTCCGCACGGGCGACCGCGTGCGTGCCATGATCATGGAAGTGGATGCCACCCTGCGCAGCGCACCGATTGTGCTGTCGCGTTCTGCGCCTGGGTTCATGGTTGAGCTGTTCCGCAACGAAGTGCCCGAGATTGAACAGGGTCTGCTCGAAATCAAAAGCTGCGCGCGCGATCCCGGCAGCCGTGCCAAGATCGCTGTTGTGGCGCACGATGCCCGCATTGACCCCATTGGCACTTGCGTAGGCGTGCGTGGCAGCCGCGTCACTGCCGTGACCAATGAGTTGGCGGGCGAGCGCGTGGATATCGTGCTGTGGAGCGATGACCCAGCACAATTCGTGATTGGCGCACTGGCTCCGGCCAATGTGCAATCGATTGTGGTGGACGAAGAAAAACACGCCATGGATGTGGTGGTGGACGAAGAAAACCTGGCCGTGGCCATTGGCAGAGGCGGGCAAAACGTGCGCCTGGCATCTGATTTGACGGGTTGGAAAATCAACATCATGGATGCAGCCGAATCGGCTGAAAAACAGGCTTCCGAAACACAGGCGCTGCGCAGCCTGTTCATGAGCAAACTGGATGTGGACGAAGAAATTGCCGACATCCTGATTCAGGAGGGCTTTGTCAGCCTCGAAGAAGTGGCTTACGTGCCGTTGCAGGAGATGCTGGAAATCGAGGCGTTTGACGAAGACACCGTCAATGAGCTGCGCAGCCGTGCCAAGGATGCCTTGCTGACGATGGAAATCGTGCAGGAAGTCGATAGCGATGCCAGCGCCATGCGTGATCTGCATGGCATGACGCCAGACTTGTTTGCCCTGCTGACCGAAGCGGGTATTCATACCCGTGATGACTTGGCCGACTTGTCAACCGACGAATTGGTGGAAATTACTGCGCAGGATCCGGAGGCAGCCAATGCCCTGATCATGCAAGCGCGCGAACACTGGTTCACGCAGAACCAAGCGTGAGAAAGGTGGTGCTATATGTCGAAAAATACTGTTGCAGACTTTGCTGCAGAACTGAAAAAAAGCCCGCAAGAGCTGCTGGAGCAGCTCAACAAAGCGGGCGTTGCAAAGAACGATGTCTCTGACGAGTTGAGCGAATCTGATAAAGTCAAATTGCGTGATTTTTTGCGAGGCGACCAGGCAAGCACTACTCGCAAGAAAATCGTGCTAACAAAAAAATCAACCAGCGAAATTCGTCAGGCAGATGCCACGGGCAAGGCACGCACCATTCAGGTGGAGGTGCGCAAAAAACGCACGTTGATCAAGCGCGCAGATACGGAGCCGGTTGCAATTGCGCCAGTATCCGAGCCGGTACAGCCCTTGGTGGATATGGCTGAATTAAAGCGCCGCGAAGAGGAAGCACGCCGTCAGGCGGAGCTGATTCGTCGTCAGGAAGAGGAGCTGGCGGAACGTCGTCGCCAGCGTGAGGAACAAGAAGCTAAAGAGCGCGAAAAACAGGCGGAAGAAGAAGCCCAACGCGATCGCGAAGCAGCTGCTGTTACAGAAGCGGCGGATGCTGCAGCCAAAGCGCAGAGCCTGCAAGAACAGCAGGAGCAAGAGCGCCAACTTCAGGCCGAAGAAGAGGCGCAGCGTGGGCGTGAATTGGAAGAGCGTCGCCGCAAAGCGTTGGCCGAAGCCGAGGCCATTCGCAACATGATGAATGCGCCAGCCAAGGTGCTGACAGCCAAAAAGCCCGAGGAACCAGCCAAGGCTGCCAAGGGCACGCTGCATAAACCGGCCACCGCAGGCAAGGCCGACAAGCCTGCGGGCGGCAAAACGGCTGCGCCCGGCGCAAACAAAGAGATCAAATCAGCCAAACTTTCTTCCAGTTGGGCGGGCGATGCC
>JAGOGU010000012.1 GCA_017996515.1 Allobrachymonas sp. | reverse complement strand
TTTGCGCGTTCTGTGGCGGCTAACATACTCTGCTCATACTTTTTCTGTACCATGTCCTCGCTACAATCGCTTCCGATGCGTGATTACCTGAACACAACAGGCCATGTTCGCCTGATCAAGCGATGGTAGCTGCATCGCTTTTATTGCGCCAAGCGCATCCGTTTGCCCAGCCCTTGCAGGCCTTTTCCTCTGGTGCAAGGTGCTGATTCAACCACTTTGAACCTGCAAGGCTGAAGCTTCATGGCCAAGATTTTCTGCATCGCCAATCAAAAAGGCGGCGTTGGCAAAACCACCACCAGCGTAAACCTCGCTGCCGGTTTGGCGCGCCTGGGGCAACGCGTATTGCTGATTGATCTGGATCCGCAAGGCAATGCCACCATGGGCTCCAACGTGGACAAGCGCCAATTGGCACACAGCGTGTACGACGTGCTGCTGGAGCAAGCCAGCGTGGCGCAGGCCAGCGTGGCCGCCGAAAAATGCGGTTACCAGTTGCTGGGCGCCAACCGCGAGCTGGCAGGTGCAGAAGTAGAGCTGGTGGATCAGGAGCGGCGCGAAACCCGCCTGAAAGAAGCCTTGGCCAAAGTGGATGCCGATTACGACTTCATCCTGATCGACTGCCCGCCCGCGTTGAGCCTGCTGACGCTCAACGGCCTGTGCGCCGCGCACGGCGTGATCGTACCGATGCAGTGCGAATACTTCGCGCTGGAAGGGCTGACCGATTTGGTCAATACCATCAAGCAAGTGCACGCCAACCTCAACCCGCAACTCAAGGTCATTGGCCTGCTGCGCGTGATGTTCGATCCGCGTATCACATTGCAACAGCAGGTGAGCGAGCAATTGAAGCAGCATTTTGGCGACAAGGTATTTAACACGGTGATTCCGCGCAATGTGCGGCTGGCCGAAGCACCCAGCTATGCGCTGCCCGGTGTAGTGTTTGACCCGAATGCCAAAGGCAGCAAGGCTTTTCTGGAATTTGCCGCAGAGATGGTAGAGCGCATCCAGACGCTGTGATGCGGCAAGCTGTTCGCGTCATGCATCATCTTCCTCTCTTGCTTTCGGGGAAGTGCCGGGACGATGCTGGTTGGAAGAGATGACAGACAGTAAACAAGCCTTCCCCCCATCCTGACCTTCCCCCGCCCTGCGAGGGAAGGATCTTGGGTGCTGCTTCACCACATCGTTTACATCGACACTATCAATACCGTCTGTTTTCCAAAGAGCATTCAAACACCCCAAATATTCCCTCTTCTGACTCTGACGTGAGAAGGGGGAGGGAAAGGACGGCTTGCGACTGTTGAAAAAATTGATGGTTTCAATGACAAACCCTTGCCCCATCTAACCTTCCCGCCGCAAACGGAGGTAAGGAGTTTTCCGGTTAAATCCAGCATCACCGCAGCGCGCACACAAAAGGTTGCGGTCAAGGTGGTGCGCATCAGGATTTCGTCCGTGTGGCTGCGCTAGACTTCCACCCATTCGGGTTTTGCGGCATCCCTTGTTTTCAGCCCACTGATTGCGATGCGTGCTTGCTGTTTGGCTCGCGCTTGGCGCGTCTGACACAGACCATGTTTTTGTCAAACTGCAGACCAACGAAGCCCCAGCAGCAGCAGCAAGCATGGAGCAGCGCAAACCGCCCGTTTTTTGTACAGTTTGGCAGCACACGAAAAGGATACGAATCACCATGGCAACCAGAAAAAAAGGCCTCGGCCGCGGGCTGGAAGCCCTGCTTGGCCCCAGCACAAGCACCACGGAAGCAGCCCGTGCAGAAGGCTCCCCTTCGGAATTGCGGCTGGCAGAAATGGTTGCCGGACAATACCAGCCGCGCACCCGCATGGATGAAGGCGCGTTGTACGAACTGGCCGAAAGCATCAAGGCGCAAGGCATCATGCAGCCCATTCTGGTGCGCAAGCTCGCCAAAGGGCCGCATGCGGGCAAGTACGAAATCATCGCAGGCGAACGGCGTTTCCGTGCCGCCCATTTGGCCGGACTGAGCCAGGTGCCGGTGCTGGTGCGCGATGTGGATGACCACGCCACTGCAGCCATGGCGCTGATCGAGAACATGCAGCGCGAAGACCTCAATCCGCTGGAAGAGGCACAGGGCTTGCAGCGCCTGATCAACGAGTTTGGTCTGACGCACGAGCAGGCCGCGCAAGCCGTGGGGCGCAGCCGCAGCGCCACCAGCAATTTGCTGCGCCTGCTGAACCTGGCCGAGCCTGTGCAAACCATGCTGCTGGCGGGCGATATCGAAATGGGCCACGCCCGCGCGCTGCTGGCGCTGGAGCGCGGCGTGCAAATCACGGCCGCCAACCAGATCAGCGGCAAAAAACTTTCGGTGCGCGAGGCCGAAAGCCTGGCCAAACGCCTGGGCGCCAGTTTTGAATTGACGGCGCAAAAACCGCGCAACGCCGCCGCCAAATCGGCCGATGTGCGCAGCGTAGAAGAAGAGCTATCTGACCTGCTGATGGCACAGGTTGAGGTACGCATCAAAAAGCGCGTCAAGCGCCACGGCAAGGTGGAAGAGACAGGCGAGCTGGCCATTCAATTTGGGTCGATCGATGCACTCAACGGCCTGATTGCCCGCTTGCGTGGCTGAAAACATACACGCTGCAAGCATGTACTGCATCGCATTGCATGCTTGCACTGAAAGCGCGCTCTCGACCCTGCAAGTCGCTCACGCCATGCCCGTCAGCCAGACGCCTTTTCATCGCCCTTGCCAGCCCGCGTCCGCATGGGCAGCCAGGCCCTACAATGCAGGGTTGTTTTGCCTTTGTACGTTGTCATGACAAGCACATCCGCCGCGTCGAAATTTTCGCTCGCTCCTCTGCGCTCGCCCCGTTCGCCCATGGGCATTGCAGTGGGTATTTCGCTGGCATTTCATCTGGTGGCTGTGCCTGTGGTTTTCAGCCAGCTCGACAAACTGGCGCCCGGCATCTACAACCGCATTTTTGAAGACACACCGCTGGATGTGATTCTGGTCAACGCCAGCACGGATGAAGAAGCCCCGACCGATGCGCAGGCCATCGCCCAACACAATCTGGTGGGCGGCGGCAATCTGGATGAAAAAGGCATTCGCGCCACATCGCCCTTGCTGCCATCCCCCTACGATTCTTTTGGCACCGAGCTGGGCCCCAGCACCGGCCAGACCGATGACGATGGCACGACCGAACAGCGCGCGCAAAACGCATCCGGCGATGCGCCCACCTTCCAGCAGCTGGATGCCCTGCAACGCGAACAGATGGATTTGCTGGCACGCGTCAAGCAGCAGCTGGACAATCTGGACGCAGCAGCAGCCAAGCTGCCCGCCTCGTCGGCACAAGCGCAAGAGATGAAGAAAAAGCGCCAACTCATGCTGAGCATCGTGGGCGAGATCGAGCGCCGCATCAATTACGAAAACTCGCGCCCGCGCCGCCGTCACATCAGTCCGTCCACGGTGCGCGGGCCACAGGCCTTGTATTACGACAATCTCAAAACCAAAATCGAAGAAAAAGGCACAGCCAATTTTCCGACGCACAACGGCGTCAAACTCTATGGCGAGTTGACGCTGCGCATGGTCGTCAACCACGATGGCCGCGTGATCGAAACCCAGGTGATGAGAAGCTCGGGCAACCGCATGCTGGATCGCCGCGCCGAAGCCATTGCCGTAACGGCCGGGCCGTTTGGGCATTTCGATACGGCGCTGCGCCGCTACACCGATGAGCTGTCCGTGATCTCGCGCTTCAAGTTCGAGCACAACAATACCTTGGCCACGCAAGTCAGCACCGCCCAGGATTTGGTGGATGCGGCAGAAGCTGCTCCCGCATCACCCCCTGCGCCATGAGCATACACATGACGCTCGCCCTTTTTCAGGATGCGCCGTAAAACGCCCTGCATTCATCACCCTCTCATCATCAACACCCATGACTGACACATCCATTGCCCGCTACTGTGTGATTGGCCACCCGATTGCGCACAGCCGCTCTCCCTGGATCCATGCACGCTTTGCCGAGCAAACCGGCCAGTCCATCCGCTACGAAGCGATCGACAGCCCACCCGATGCTTTTGCCGCCACCTTGCAGCGCCTGAAAAAAGCAGGCTACGCTGGCTGCAATGTGACGGTTCCGTTCAAGCACGAAGCCTTTGCCGCCGCGCAAAGCCACACACCGCGCGCCACCTTGGCGCAAGCAGCCAACACCCTGGTGTGGCAGCGTGTGCCCGGCAAGCGCAGTCTGGTGCTGCACGCCGACAACACCGATGGCCCCGGCATCGTGCGCGACATTGTCTTCAACGCCGGTTTTGTTTTTGGCCGCCTGCATTTGCTACTGCTGGGCGCGGGCGGCGCTGCTGCTGGTGTGCTGAATGCGCTCATCGCCATCTGCCCCGCCAGTGTCACGGTTGCCAACCGCAATCTGGACAAAGCGCGCACCTTGATCGAGCGCCATTACGACTGGGCCAATATGCATTCCGTCGCCCTGCATGCCTGCACGCTCGACGAGGCACTGCTCGGCAGCACGGCCGACGGGCCGGCCACGTTTGACTTGGTCATCAACGCCACATCCAGCAGCCTGCAGAACGAACCCTTGACCTTTCCGGCCGAAAAAATCAGTGCCAACGGCATGCTGTACGACATGATGTACGGCGCAGCGGCGCAGCCTTTTTTGCAATCCATTGATCGCACCAAACGCCCCGACATCAAAGTGCGCGACGGCCTGGGCATGCTGGTGGAGCAAGCGGCGCTGTCGTTCTCTGTATGGCGCGATGTGCGCCCACGCACCGCACAGATATTGGCCGAACTGCGCGCCCTGGTAGACGCCGAAACACCACCTGCCGCATGAAACCCCTCCGCGCCTCCCTGCTCCGCATCCTGAGCTGGGTGCTGCTGGCCGGCGTGGCCTTGCAACTGTATTTCATCGCCCGCATCGGGCTGATGGCGTGGGTGGATCCGCAATCCACCACCTTTCAGCGCTCGGAAATGGCGCAACTGGCAGTCAACGGGGAAATGACGTGGAAGCAACAGTGGGTGTCTGAAAACGCCATTTCCGACCACCTCAAACGCGCAGTCATCGCGTCGGAAGATGGCGATTTTCTCAATCACTCCGGCATCGATTGGGAAGCCATCAACAGCGCCCGCAGCCGCAATGCCGCTGCCGAAGCGCGCGCGCAAACACAAACAGAACGCCTGCAACGCCAGCAAAAACTGGCGCAAGAACGTGCGCAACGCCGCATGGAACGCCTGCAAAAAGCCGGCCGACCTGTCAGCCCGGCCTTGCAGGCCGCAGCCAGTGGCGCATCAACCCCAGCCGCTGTTCAACCCAAAATCGTTGGCGCATCCACCATCAGCCAGCAACTGGCCAAAAACCTGTTTCTGTCTGGCGAGCGCACCCTGTTTCGCAAGGCGCAAGAGGTCGCGCTCACCTACTACCTCGAGTGGATGCTGGGCAAGCGCCGCATTCTCGAAATCTATCTCAACAACGTGGAGTGGGGCGAAGGCGTATTTGGCGCCGAAGCCGCCGCGCAACACTACTTTGGCAAACCCGCCGCCCGACTCAGCGCCATAGAAGCGGCCCGCTTGGCAGTGATGCTGCCGCGGCCCAAATATTTCGAACAGCACCGCAACTCGCGTTACCTGGCATCGCGCTCCGCCACCATTGCGGCATGGATGCGCGATGTGGAACTGCCATAAGTGGTGTCGCCTCCATACTGTTTCGTGCCCGATTCATGGTTGCTCATGACTGACTTCCGCAACCGAAAAAATTTTGAACAAACCTCAAGTTTTGTTGTTTTCATCCAACTTTTAAGCGGCAGCGTTTGTGACTTTTTTCGCCGTCCGAGCCATTTTTTGCACCCATCAACCGGCTCATTCTCGTCTCCAGCGGATTTGCCCATAGTGTTTTCTTGTGTTTGGCCAGCCGCCCTGCATGGTTTTTGCTGTGTTTGATAGCCAAGCAAAATGGAAATGTGACCGGTTGCTTACTCGGCCTTCGCTATCATTGCCGGATATGAGCCGCAGCAGCCTATGCTGCTTCTGTTGTCCCTTTATCCAATGCTGCGCCCCTTGCTCCATTTCACTTCTGCACCATGCGAATTCTTGGCATAGACCCCGGCTTGCGCACCACCGGCTTTGGCATCATCGATATGCATGGTCAACGCCTGCACTATGTGGCCAGCGGCACCATTGGAACCGCAAGCCGCAGCAAGCGCTGCGATCCAGACAACATCTTGCCCGACACCGGCAACCTGCCCGCGCGCATTCAGCTGTTGTGCGAAGGCCTCACCGAAGTGGTGCAAACCTATCGCCCCACGGTTGCCGCGCTGGAAATAGTTTTTGTCAACGTCAACCCGCAGGCCACCCTGCTGTTAGGGCAAGCACGGGGCGCCTGCCTGGCCGCTTTGGTCAGCCAGCAACTGCCTGTGGCTGAATACACTGCCCTGCAAATGAAAAAAGCCGTAGCCGGTCACGGACGCGCCGCCAAATCGCAAATTCAGGAAATGGTGCGCCGCCTGCTGCAGCTTTCCGGCTTGCCCGGAACCGATGCAGCCGACGCACTGGGCCTGGCCATTACCCACGCCCATGCGGGCAGCGCCATGGCACAACTGGCAAAAACCACTGCTCTGCAAAGACGCACCCACGCACTTTACAAAAGCGGGCGCAGTTACTGAAAAATCCGTTGCCACGCTGCTTGCGCAATGGACGCGGTACCGACCGAAAAATCAGGGCAAACTCATCTTGCTCTTGCTACTTGGTGATCAAGCAATCCTGCTAGCTTTGGGTAAAAACACCGCAGACACACAAACCGACTTGGCTCTTGATTTTTTCAGCGATCTGTTCCTTCCACCTGTTGTTTAAGCGAACACCGCCCAAAACAAAGCACGCTCCTTCCTCCGCTGGCGAGGAAAGATCAGGAAGGGGCTGAGAAGGCTTGCCGCCCTCGGTATTTTTCAACAACAAATGCTCTCTTACCCTGCCCCTCGCCTGCCAGTGGGAAAGGGAGAAATGCAAGAAGATTCAATCGCCTGATGTAAGTGATCGCCTGCATTTCAGCCAATATATCTGTTGCCACTGGAAAAACGCAGAACAAAAAGCATGCAGCGTTCAAAAATATATTTTTCACATGCTCAAAAATTGATTCCGAGGGCAACGCAATATGACAACTTTTGGAACGCAGCGCATACAGCGAGCAACCAAAAACAATCGGCCAAGGCTTGCGCCTTGGCCGATGGATAGAAAGCTAAGCTAAATCAGCTTTGCTTTATTTCGCCTCAGTAGACCATGTCATCACGGCAAAGAGGAACAACCAGCCAGTCAGGTTGAACGGGAAGGTAAAGGCAGGCAGACCAACAGGTGTCAGGAATGCCACAACCGCACCGTGTACCACGACTGTTGCGAAGATCGAGAACACGGCCAAGGCCACATTCTTCGCATTGGTTTGCAGGAATACGCAGCCAACAGCAGGAGCAGTCAGCGCAGCCGTAAAGCCCCACAGACCGAAGTTGATGTCAGCAACGCTTGCGCCGCACAGGTAAGCAATTACGGGGCCCAGGAAGGCACCCAAAGCGCTCAAACCGGCACACCAGAAAGATTCCACCAGCAGTGCAACGATGAAGATGATGCCAGCCATCCAGTCAGCCACGAACCAGACTTGCGACATGCTGGTCAGGCCGGCTTTGATGAAATCACCAGCTTGCATCACGCCTTCTTGCGCCGTGTAGTCCGTCAGCATGGCAGGAGCCAAACCGCCGGTGTTCAGGCCACCCACTTTGTAGCTGAATGCCACGATGATCCAGCAGATCAGCACGAAGGGGAATGTGAACGCAGGCATTTTGTACGGTGTCAGGAAATTGCCCACCGCCATGATAACCAACGTCGAGAACATCGAACCCACTACCACAAACACCCACATCAAAGCGGTATGTGTCAGGAATGTTGGCAAGCAAGCGCCTACCAGCATGCCGTTGAAGCCGTAAATACCTGCTCTGAGGTTGTCACGGTTCGAGTTCATGATGTAGGCCATGGCTGTGGAAGCTACGGTACCAATGACGGAACCAATGGCTACCGCGAAGGATGTACCACCGTTGTAAGCACCCACAAACATAGCGATAAAGTTGAGCAAACCTGTCAAAGGATTGTTCATGAAAATGACCTGACCAGAACCGCGCAGGACATTGTCGATAAACTCCACGACCGGATTGCTATTGGCCGCCCGGGTCCAAGGATTGCCGGACTGGGCATTTGCAGCATCTACCATCTCTCTCTCCTTTTTATGAAAAAACCCGAGCGTCAGCTCAGTATGGGCGCCACAAGAACGGATCAGGTAGTTCCGCCCCCTTGACAACCTTTCTCACCACTCGCCAGAACTCATGGATCCGTTCTCGCACAGGCTTGACCTCTTTGCCAAGAACTTTGAATATGAGTCCTGCGTCATTTGGCAAACGGCTTACACCACTCGCCACCTGATCTTTCACACTGAATTTCGCATCCATTTGCTCGAAAATCGCATCTGCATGCTCTTTGGGCGTCAGCAATATCACATTGCCATAAATTTCGAAGCCCTGCAACATGCCCAACTGCTGCAAGTCCTGCTTTTTCGGCTCAATCACGAATTTTTCGCAGAATAGTTCCTTGCCCTGCTTGTTATAGGCACGTACACAAGCCGAATACACATCAAAGCCGAAGTACTCTTCCGGACTGTGGTGAATGCGCCCTGGAACCAGAATCTCGCCGTACAGCACGGTGGAGTTATCCCCTACTTCCAAGCGCGTGTCGGTCAGGAAACGCGAGTTTTTGCAGGGAATGGTCAGGTCGGGCATGTATTCGAGATAGGCGTTATCTTTCACATGCACCGTTTGCGCCTGTACCGCATAGTTGGCGTTCATGGCCTGAATCTTGTTGGCGCTTTGCGTGGAAACGTAGGCTGTTGCGCCTTCTTCCACGGTGAACTCGATGCTGTAACGGTCGCCCTGCAGCATGCCGCCACCTGTGGAGCAGATGTACATGCAGCACATTTCAGGCATGGCCTCATCCCAAGGCCGCGCCTTGAGCGCCAGGAATGGCGCGCGGCGCTCCAGCTCTTTCATGACGGTGCGCTTGCCGTCCATATCCAGATCCATGCGGAAACGGATAAAGCCGTTTTTACCCAAGCCCGCGCTGTGGAACTGGCCTGGTTCATCGCGGTAGTTATCAAACTCGGCCGCTTCCGTACCCAGTACCTGGGCGCGACGCCAAGGCTCGCAATCACGGGGAATGCCATCGCCCAGCCATTGCGTAGATTCAGGCAAGGTTTTGAGAAAAGCCTGGAACTCGGCTTCCGGCATGAAGTTGTCCAGCAACCCTGACGATGCAGGCGCTGCGGCACTGGCAGCATCAATTTGCTGCTCTGGCGCTTTGTCCTTCTGTTGGTTTGTCGGCATATCCATTTTCTATTCGTTAGTCTTGCCGTTTCCCGCTCCTATCTATACAGATAGCAGGAGCAGGCCAGGCAATGGTCAAAAACGCATGTGCTTATTTGTCAGCACGGGGCACGTCAAACAGACAGTCGCGGTGGATCAACTCCGCCAGCTCGCGGATGCCCTCACCGGTTTTGCAATTGGTGAAGATGTAAGGCTTCTCGCCACGCATGACTTTGGAGTCATGATCCATCACTTCCAAGCTGGCGCCAACCATCGGCGCCAAATCTGTTTTGTTGATGACCAGAATGTCCGACTGGGTGATGCCGGGACCGTTTTTACGAGGAATTTTCTCGCCGGCGGCCACGTCAATCACGTAGATGAAGAAGTCAACCAATGCAGGGCTGAACGTCAGGGTCAGGTTGTCGCCGCCGCTTTCCATGATAACCAGATCGGTATCAGGGAATTTGTTTTCCATGTCTTCAACAGCCGCCAGGTTCATGCTGGGGTCTTCGCGCACGGCTGTGTGCGGGCAAGCACCGGTTTCCACGCCAATGATGCGCTCTTCAGCCAGAATGCCTTTGAGCGTGCGTTTGACGTGCTTGGCGTCTTCGGTGGTTACGATGTCATTGGTGATGATGACCACGCGCACACCCATGTCGAGCAGGATAGGCGTAATCGCTTCAATGATGGCTGTTTTGCCGGAACCTACAGGACCGCCAACACCAATACGTGTAATTTTCTTTTCGGACATGATGCTAAATCTCTCTCAGGCTACAAAAAAATCAATTCATGAACATACGAACGTGCGCACGGACATGCACGGCGGCGAGCATATCCACCATCGGCGCGAATCCAACCATGTCCTCCAGGCGACGCTTGGCCGCAACGGCATAGTCATGCTCAATGGTGTCATTGAGCTTGAACAAAATGGTCTGTGTATCAACGTGATCCACTTTCACCAGACGCAAAGCCGCACTCAAGATTGCCATGGACACACCATACTGGTGCACCATAAAGCAACCTTCCTCCGGAATATCAAGCACGGCAAAAATGATGGCCAAACAAACCGGATAGGTACCTTCCGTTTCGCCACCGGCCACTTTGGCGCGCCACTGGCTCAACAGGTCCGCATCGCGTGAAGCATTGACGACCTTGTCGGCCAACTCAATGAGTTTCTTGCCGGTTTTGATCGTCATGCTGCGAAACTCTTCGTTGAGCTTGCGGTTGAATACCGCACGGTCAATTTGTATCAGTTTTTGCAGATCGCCTTTACGTGCTGCACGCCAAGCATGCAGCACCGCAATGGCGTCACCGCTGGCTGCTTGCTCCACAGCCGTTTTGGTAAAGCTGTGCAACGTTTTGGCATCAGTGACCAGACCGCGCTCAATAGCCGACTCCAGCCCATGCGAGAAAGTGAACGCCCCTGTTGGAAGCGTAGAGTCGCCAAATTGCAATGCCTGCACCCAGTGCAGCAAAGACATATCGGCTATCCGACGCTCAACGCCTGTAGCGGCATTGCTTTTGTTTTCTTGAACTGCGGTATTCATAGTTAACAAATCAATCAGTGCTTGTGATCGTGACCACAGCAGTCACCCTTGTCGCAGCATTCGTCGTGCGCATGGGTATGCGCTGTGCCGTCGGCATGCGTATGTGCGTGATCGTGTCTATGCTCATGGCTGTGATCGCAACAATCGGTTTTGCCGCAGCATTCGTCATGCGCATGGGTATGCGCTGTACCGTCGGCATGGGTATGCGCATGCGCGTGCTGATGCTCGTGGTTGTGATCGCAACAATCGGTTTTGCCGCAGCACTCAGCATGTTCGTGCGCATGCTTGGTGCCGTCTGCATGGGTATGGGTATGGGTATGTTGTGTGTTAGTCATGATTAAAACTTCCTTTACTTGATGATTGAAACAGCAGCACTGATCTGGCTGCCGACGGAATTATCGCAACCCGACAATTCTTTTACAATCAATAGGTTACTAACGTCATCCCATGTGATATTAATGGCTATGCCCATGATCGGCATGGTGCGTCAAGCCGCCATCGTGGCTGTGATGCCCGGGAGGGACAGCACCATGACCTCCGTGTGCGCCATGTACATGATGCGACATATCCACCGAGCCTTGATCCGCGCCACCAAACAAGCGACGCGCCTCATGCGGTAGCAAATAGGGAATAGCAACTTCCGCAGGATGGAAGTCGTAAGTGATATCGGGGAAAGCATGCGTGCGCATAACCGATGTCATGACCTTTTTATCTACCGTAAGCGGAAGAATGATCTTGTTGTCGCGCACGACGGCGGGCCAATGCTGGTTGCCCAAGGCATGACCCAACTCAATGCACAGACGAACCAGTTCAGACTGGTCTTTTTTCAGCAGTTCTTTGATTTCGATAATCAATACATCGCGCAAATTGATTTTTGCGACGATCATCGATTGGCTGGCTTCATCAAACGCCAACACGTCCCCATTTTGCAAAAAAGTATTGCGGGGCAGCGAAACCGCGATGTCATTGCCTTGTTCTGTTTTACGACGCAGACGGTTCTTTTGAGCATCCCACTGATCCAGCGCCAAATAATCTACTTTAGCTGCAGCGGCACGATCTTGCCATTGCTTGTCGCTGGTGTTACCCAAAACGGTATCGACGATCAGCATTTTTACTTCAACTCCGGTTAACACTACTTAAAGATGCTGGTAATACCCCCTGCAATGCCTTGCAGCACAACAGGGGGTAAAACCAGATGGCGGGTCATTAAAGCATGACGCCTCATGACCCGACGCATCGTGGATCAGCTGAAGAAGTACAGCTGGTTGAGTTTGGCATCCTTGACTGGAGGCACTGTCAGGTGCACGCCGTCAATGGTTACCGCGAAGGTCTCAGGATTGACCTTGATCACAGGCGCATAGTTGTTCAGAACCATGTCGGCTTTGCTGATGGAACGGCAGTTCTTCACAGCAATTGCCTGCTTGGCCAAGCCCAGACGCTCGTTGATGTTGCGGTCCAGAGCAGCCTGGGAAACGAAGTTGGCACATGTTGCACCAATCGCGCCGCCCAGAGCGCCGTACATGCGACGATACACCAATGGCTGGCAAGTTGGCAGCGAAGCGTTGGGGTCACCCATTACGCTGTAGCTGATCATGCCGCCCTTGATAATCATCTTGGGTTTGGCGCCGAACATTTCAGGAGCCCACAGCACCAAGTCAGCCATTTTGCCCACTTCGATAGAACCGACTACATGGCCGATACCGTGAGTGATAGCGGGGTTGATGGTCATTTTGGCAACATAGCGCAGAACGCGGAAGTTGTCGTTGTCTTTCGCATCTTCAGGCAGCTTGCCACGAGCTTGTTTCATGGCGTGAGCAGTCTGGATGGCACGTTGCCAGTTTTCACCGATACGACCCATGGCTTGGGTGTCGGACGAGAACATGGAGATAGCGCCCAGATCGTGCAGCACGTTTTCCGCAGCGATGGTTTCCGAACGAACGCGGCTTTCAGCGAAGGCAGCGTCGGAAGGAATAGCTGGGTTCAAGTGGTGGCACACGCAGATCATGTCGAACAACTCAGCCTGTGTGTTCACGCCGAATGGCAGGCTGGGGTTGGTCGAAGAAGGCAGCACGTTCATGAAGCCGGCTGTACGGATGATGTCAGGAGCGTGACCGCCACCGCCACCTTCCGTGTGGAATGTGTGGATTGCACGACCTTCGAAAGCGGCAATGGAGTCTTCCACATAGCCGGATTCGTTCAGCGTGTCGGTGTGGATGGCAACTTGCACATCGTATTCGTCGGCTACGCGCAAGCAGGCACGAATCGCGTTGGGAGTTGTACCCCAGTCTTCGTGGATCTTGAATGCGCCAACGCCGGCTTCGATTTGCTCAACCAGAGTGGCTTTGCCAGCGCCTTGACCAGCAGCAGCTTGACCTTTACCCATCAAGCACATGTTCAAAGGCATGGCTTCCTGGCTGCGCAGCATTTGCTCAACGTTCCACACACCGGAAGTTACGGTAGTAGCGTTGGTACCGTCAGTAGGACCAAAACCACCAGCCACCAGAGTGGTACAGCCACCAGCCAGAGCGGTGTTGTCGATCTGCGGGCAGATGGAGTGAACGTGGGTATCGATACCACCGGCAGTTACGATGGTAGAACCGCAGTTGATGGCGTCGGTAGCTGGGCCGCAAGCCATGCCAGGAGTAACGCCTTGCATGGTGTTGGGGTTACCGGCTTTACCGATACCGGCGATTTTGCCGTCTTTGATACCGATGTCGGCCTTGATCACGCCCTGGATAGGGTCAATGATGGTGGCGTTGGTCAGAACCAAGTCCAAGCAGCCAGCACCGCTGGTAGCCGTGTTGTCGAAGCCCATGCCGTCACGCAGTGTTTTACCACCACCGAACACGGCCTCGTCACCATAGCTGGCGCGCAGGTCTTTTTCAATTTCAACAAACAGGTCGGTGTCGCCCAGGCGAATTTTGTCGCCTACTGTGGGGCCGTACAGACCTACATATTGTTCACGAGAAATCTTAGCCATTTTATGCTTTCCTCTCAAATATCAGGAATGTTTCACTGGAAACACACTAAACACTGCGCGAGACTTACTTCTTGTTAGAGAAGCCAAGCTCTGCAACTTTTTTCATGGCCTTGATCAGGTCAGGGTTGTAAGCGCTCTTGCCTTCAGCGCCAGCCCAGCCGTCAACCAGGTTGTTGAAGCCATAAACCACTTGCTTGCCAGCGTAGGGAACCAGTTCAACTTCTTGCTCCATACCGGGCTCCAGACGCACAGCGGTGGCAGCAGGAATGTTCAAGTGTTTGCCGAAAGCTTTTTCACGATCGAACTCGATAGCGCGGTTCACTTCGAAGAAGTGGAAGTGCGAACCGATTTGCACAGGACGGTCACCTGTGTTGCGCACTTTCAGTTTTGTTACGGGACGGCCGGCGTTGATTTCAATCTCACCTTTAGCCGGAATGATGCCGCCAATGCGGCCAGCACCAAAAGCTCCACCTCCAGACATGTCGATCTCCTTAAAAAGAATGAATTTGGTCTGTTCTTGAAAATAAAAACGCGCAATTACTGGATAGGATCGTGCACAGTGATGAGCCTACTGCCATCAGTGAACACGCCTTCAACCTGGATCAGGGGAACCAGATCAGCCACGCCGTCCATCACGTCTTTCTTCGAAACCACTTTGGCAGAAGATGCCATGACCTGTTCCAGCGTTTTGCCTTCGCGTGCGCCTTCCAGAGCGGCGGCAGTGATCAGGGCAACAGCTTCGGGGAAATTCAACTTCAGGCCTTTAGCCTTGCGCTTCTCGGCCACAGCGGCCATATTGAAAACGACCAGCTTTTCAAGCTCTCTTTCCGTGAGCAACATAGGTACCTCCTATATTTTGATACACCAACTAATGATAAAAAACACTGTGAGGATAACAACTGCACTTCTGCACAGCGCCCCTGATTGTAGGCACGGGTCACGGATAAAAGCAACGTTCTGAAATAAAGTTTTTACAAATATTTACATACATCCCAAAAGGAGCAAGTACCGTAGGCGGCGACTCTTATAGAAGACTCTGTTGGACATCAAATAAAACATTCATTAATAATGATTAAAGCGCCTCACAATCACTTGATGTTCTTGATTTTTTCAAAAAAACAAAGAAGGAAACAATGACTGAAAAATTAAAGCATATGATGTAACTTTAAATTAATGATAATTAAAAAAAATGTACCGTTTATGCGTGGACCACGAATCCCGACAAAACGGCATGGAATTAAAACACCTTAAAAACAGGCCTGCGGCCCCCAAACGGCCCCACAAAGTCGGCATCGTGCTGCCCAAGCCCGTTTTTTTGAGATTTGCGCGGGCTATATAAGTCCCGACGGAATGCCAAAAACCGGTTTTTCCAGCCCGCTACACACGCGAAGGCCCGCCAGCCAAGCCATACAAAAACAAGCGTCGCGTACCAGATGGCGAGCATGCTCACGGCCTCTGCCTCGGTTAAAGCATGATGTACATCAGTCGGCAAACCATAAAATCTGCTCACACACAGAAACGGCTGGGTGAAAAAAGACTCTGGCACAACCGCACCATCCCCTCGGAATTGAAGACACCAGAACGACGCCGCTTGCGCTTGCCCCTACACTAATTGATACGCGACAAACGCTAGGGACTGCGTACTCTCCCTCCGCCACCCCCTCGACAACCCTTGCAGCGATAATTCATGCTGCACGCAGCCCCCCTTGGCGTTTTGCCCATGCTGCAGGCCCGCACAGTCTCACATTTTTTTGAACCGACGATGAATCCAACCCTGCCCAGCGCATCCAACCACGCCTTGTTGCACAGCCCCCGCGAATCGATGGAGTACGACGTGGTAGTGGTGGGCGGCGGTCCGGCTGGGCTGGCAACGGCTATTCATATCAAGCAACTGGCCGCTGCACAGCAACAGGATATTTCAGTCGTGGTGCTGGACAAAGGCGCAGAGATTGGCGCGCATACCCTGTCGGGCGCAGTGATGGATCCACGCGCACTCAACGAGTTACTGCCCGATTGGCAGCAGCAAGGCGCGCCGGTGCGCCAGCCTGTGGTGCGCGATGAGGTGCTATTTTTGTCGGCCAGCAAAAGTCTGGCCACACCGCATTGGCTGCTGCCCCAATCTTTGCGCAACGAGGGCAATTTCATCATCAGCCTGGGTGGCTTGTGCCAATGGTTGGCCGAGCAGGCCGAGCGCCTGGAGGTGGACATTTTTCCCGGCTTTGCCGCAGCCGAAGTGCTGTATGACGAGGCTGACCGCGTATGTGGCATCGCCACCGGCGATATGGGCATCGACAAAAGCGGGCAGCCGCTGCCGAATTTCCAGCGCGGCATGGAGTTGCGTGGCAAATACACCGTGTTTGCCGAAGGCGCACGCGGCCATTTGGGCAAACAACTGATCGCGCACTACCAACTGGACGAGGGGCGCGATGCGCCCAGCTGGTCGATCGGCATCAAGGAGCTGTGGGAAGTGCCTGCCGACAAGGCGCAGCCCGGGTTGGTGGTGCATACCTCTGGCTGGCCGCTGGGGGCAAACAGT
>JAGOGU010000011.1 GCA_017996515.1 Allobrachymonas sp. | reverse complement strand
CCAGGCTGGGGGGCATAGACAAGGGGTGCCGCCTCGGCAGCCACGCTTTTGACGATGCGGACTTTGCCTTCGGCTTCGGTGATTTCCAATTCGGAGACGTTGGATTCCGACACCAGGTCAATCAGGGTTTTGAGTTTTCGCAGATCCATGGCGATATCACCTGTATGGCCATCATCAAGCAGGGTTGAGGCAATGAGTCTTGAGTGTGACCGAATGCTCAAATTCTGCCGTTTGACAGCGGGGTTGAAAAGATATGCAGTGCATATGCATATTTTGTCACAAATCGATCTTTCGAGGAGGCAAAAACAGGCATCTCACGCAAAAAAGCGCTGAAAAAGCGCAAATTTTTCAGAAAAATCGTTACAGAATTGGCCGCCATTGCGACCGAGACGCAAAAGACAAGTCATTTGCTGTTGATGTGAAGATAAGATACAAACTGTATTTTTATCGAAGAAAACAGAAAAATAAAGGCAGATGGCGCAGCTGTTGGCAAAAATTCAAATGCCCCAAGTAACATCTGCCTGCGCGGCTTGGCTTTTGTTCAGCATGGTCAAAAACGGAATGGCTCGGGTATGAAAGGGCACGGGCGCATCAGCCGCGCCGCGATCATGTTCGTCTGCTGTGCTGCCTGCTGCTGCGGCCTGTTTTTTGGAGCGATCAACCGCTGCTTGCAGTGCAGCAATGGCTGCCGGTAATTGGGATGCAGGGAGTACGCCGCGAGCTTCCAGTGGGCGATCCATGGCAGAAAAAATTTCTTCTGCATGGGGTGCGAGCATGACGATTTCGCCTGCTGCCGCAGAGTTGAACCGGTAGAGCATCACAGCCTCCTCGATCGAGCAGATAAGGCCCCTATTCTAGGGCTTTCCCCACTTTTTGGTACGCGCGTGCATGAAAAGAGTGCCGACAAACGTCATGCGGGTGGATGTTGCGGGGTATTGTTGCTCTCGGCCTCGGCCTCGGCTTGCAGGGCTTGCAGGCGGGCGGCCGTGCCGCGCAGTGGGCGGCCACGCGCATCGTTGAGCAGGCTGCCGCGCTGGGCCTGAACAGGGTTGACCAGCAAGTGCACACCCACTTCTTCTTGCAGCCCTTCGCACCAGGCATGGATGCTCAACGCATCGACCGCGTGGCCATGCAGCCCCGATACACGGCTGACGTCGTAATCGATGCGCTGATCCAGCAAGGTGATTTCCACGGCCTTGGGGTCGTCGGTAAACAGTTGCAGGTAAATATCGTTCAGGCGTGTGGCGGTGCCGCGCCACACGGCGCCCCCGATCAGGGGTTCAAACGCTTGCAATCGTTGCATCCACAGCAAAGCCAGCTTGCGTAGGGCGGCCAGCTCGCGCGGTTGTGTGTTCTGGCAGAACAGGGCGATGTGTTCGCGCACGGCCTCTTCGAGCAGGTCGTTGTCAGGCAAGGGGGTGCGCGCAGGCAGCCCCAGCTCCTTGAGCGCTCGGCGCTTGGCGGCCGCGTATTCCAAGCCCTCCTCTACAACCAGGCGAGCGGCAGTGGCGGCGATGGCAAGATCGGTTGACATAGGCGCATTGTGACCGAAGTCGAGCGTTCGACAGGTCTGGGCGGGAGATGCTCAGTACACCGGCGGCATGCCGGGCGGGCGGGTTTTGAAGCGCTTGTGCAGCCAGAAGTATTCTGCGGGGCGCTGGCGCACCCAGTCTTCCAGATGGGTGTTCATGCGCTGGGTATCGGCATGCACATCATCGGTAGGAAAATCGCGCCACGGATCGCTCACATGTACGGTGTAGCCGTGCGCTTCCATATAGGTCACGGCAGTGACGACTTGCGCCCGCCCCAGCCGGGCAAAGCGCGACAGCGACGGAATGGTAGCGGCCGGGTGTCCGAAAAAATTGACGAAAATGGATTCTTCTGCGCCGAAGTTCATATCGGGCAGCAGGTACAGGATGCCGCCTTTGCGCAGGACAGAGATGATGGGCTTGATGCCATCGCCTTTCCACATGGGGCGGCTGTTGGAAAAGCGGCTACGGCCGCGGCGCATCCAGCGATCCATGGCCGCATTGCGTTGCGGGCTGTAGATGGTGACACAGGCGCGGGGTCGCAGCAAGGGCACCAGCAGCATGCCCGCAGCATCCATGCCCAGAAAATGCGGGGCAAACATGATGGTGGGGGTGTCGGTCAGAAGAGCTGTGCGGTTGCCTGCCCAGTGGATGCGACGTTGCAACAGGACCTCGCTGCCGTGCCACAACCAGATGCGATCGAACAGGGATTGAGCCAGCCGCACGCAGTGCTGACGGATGATGTGCTGGCGCTGGGCGGCGTCCAGTTCGGGAAAGCACAGTTGCAAATTGATGTCGGCAACGCGTTTGCGCTTGCGTGCCAGATCCAGTAGCAGATACATCAGCCAGCCCAGTATGGCGCCCAGCGTGCGCCATACACCCAGCGGCAACCGGGCCAGCAGGCTCAGCAGGGCGTAAACAGCACGCTCCAAACCACTGGGTGGGGGCAAGGTCCGCTGCGGGGCGGTGTTGTCAGAGGGCTGCCGGGAATCGGTTGCTGCTTGCATCAGGCACTGGGTTCTTGTTCTTGGTTGGCAGACGCGTTGGCCGGAGGTCGTTGAGCAGCGGGCGCTTGTTCGGAAACTGTAGGCTGTGGCCGCGGATGGCGGTAGCGCGCGTAGCTCCACATATATTGCTCGGGGGCCGACAGAATCAGTGCTTCCATTGCCTGGTTGATTTGTGTGACGGCTGTTTGCAGGTCGGCCGAGAGGGGCTCTTGCATGGGCACGCAGTGCATTCGATAACCGCGCGCGGCAGGCAGGCGCTCGCCCCAGACGAAAACCACGACGGCTCCCGTTTGGTGCACCAACTTGGCCGCCAGCGTCATGGTGTAGGCAGGGCGGCCAAAGAATGGCGCCCACAGCCCTTGGCCTTCGGGCGGCACATGGTCGGGCAGAATGCCTACGGCACGCCCCTGGCGCAGTTCGCGCACCATCTGGCGCACACCCGTCAAGTTGGTGGGCACGGCGCGCAGACCGGGGCGGTTGCGCACATACGTCATCATCTCGGTCATCCAGCGCTGGTTGGGCGGGCGATACATGACGGTGAGGTCGCCATGCTGCTCATGAAAGCTTTTGGCGATCATCTGCGCCGTGATTTCAAAGCAACCCAAATGCGGCGTCAGAAAAACAACGCCGCGTTGCTGGGCGTAGGCCTGCTCGACGTGCTCAAGGCCTTGCCAGAATGTGGGCACGGGCTTGCCCAGCCACAGGCGGGGCAGCTCCAGCATCATGCGGCCATTGTGGGCGATGCCGCCGCGCACCTGGCTGGCGCTCAAGCCTGCCTGGGCGCGGTTTTCGTTCCAGCGTTTGCGAAAACGCGCGGACAGCCCATACACCAGCCACCACATCACGGCGCCCAGAGCGTGCAACACCCGCAGAGGAAAATGCGATAAAAAACGAAATATGCCAATCATGTCAAAAACGGTTTGCGCCGTTGCGATGAAAAATGTGTTTTGCAGCCACCGGGGACGGATACGAGTCTGCGCATGCCCCTTGCCGGATCTGGCGCAAGAGCCTGATCGATATAAGGTTATCAAATCATCTTCAATCAAAATGCTATCATCCTACAATGCCGCCGAGTTAACGAGCAACTTGCAGGGCGGCACCATCCGATGCCAGTGCGCAATCCGCATTGTCGCATGCGGATGTACAGGCAAAGCCACGGCACAGGCAGCGCCTACTGCTAAAGCGTTCGCCGTAGGTGGCAACGCGCTGAATGTGCTTGCTTGAGGAAAACACATCCATGGCGAACGACTTTCTTTTTACTTCCGAATCCGTCTCCGAAGGCCATCCCGACAAGGTGGCCGATCAAATCTCTGATGCCGTGCTGGACGCGGTCTTGGAACAAGACACCCGCGCCCGCGTGGCCGCCGAAACGCTGACCAATACCGGCCTGGTGGTGCTGGCAGGCGAAATCAGCGCCAACGCGCATGTGGATTACATCGACGTGGCGCGCAACACCATCAAGGCTATCGGCTACGACGACACCACTTACGGCATCGACCACAAGGGCTGCGCCGTGATGGTCTGCTACGACAAGCAGAGCAATGACATCGCGCAGGGGGTGGATCAAGCATCGGATGATCACCTCAACACCGGCGCGGGCGACCAGGGCCTGATGTTTGGTTACGCCTGCGACGAAACGCCCGAACTGATGCCCGCGCCCATTCACTACGCCCACCGGTTGATGGAGCGTCAAAGCGAATTGCGCAAAAACGGTCGCTTGCCCTTCTTGCGGCCTGATGCCAAAAGTCAGGTCACCATGCGTTACGTGGACGGCAAACCGCACAGCATCGACACCGTGGTGCTTTCCACCCAGCACACGCCGGACCAGAGCGAAACTCCCACGAAGATGAAAGCCAGCTTCATCGAAGCGGTGGTGGAAGAAATCATCAAACCCGTGTTGCCAGCCGAATGGTTGCAAAACACCAAATACCTCATCAACCCCACGGGGCGCTTTGTGGTGGGCGGCCCGCAGGGCGATTGCGGCTTGACCGGTCGCAAAATCATTGTGGACACCTATGGCGGCGCTTGCCCGCATGGCGGCGGTGCTTTCAGTGGCAAAGACCCCACCAAGGTCGATCGCAGTGCCGCCTATGCCGCGCGTTATGTGGCCAAAAACATCGTGGCGGCGGGCCTGGCGCGGCAATGCCAGATTCAGGTGGCCTACGCCATCGGCGTGGCCGAGCCGATGAATATCACCGTCTATACCGAAGGCACGGGCGTGATCGCCGACGAACAAATTGCCCGGCTGGTGCGCGCGCACTTCGATTTGCGCCCCAAAGGCATCATCGAAATGCTGGATCTGCAACGCCCCATCTACACCAAGACCGCGGCTTACGGTCACTTTGGCCGCAATGAGCCGGAATTTACTTGGGAGCAAACGGATAAAGCGGCTGCGTTGCGTGCGGCTGCTGGTCTGTAAACTTTGGCGAGTAGTGTGCATCCATCAATAACAAAGATGCGCGCAACAAAAAGCCCTGCAAGCGTGAGCCTGCAGGGCTTTTTGTCATCTCATGTCCCCATACAGGGTGAGCATGGGCAGGCCGCGGGCGGCATCAAATCCGCATCGGCATCACCACGTATTTGAAATGCGTGTTTTCAGGAATGGTGACGAGGGCCGAACTGTTGCCGTCTTGCAGGGCGAGTTGCACCATCTCCTGATCCATATTGGTGAGTGCATCGATCAGATAGGTGACGTTGAAGCCGATTTCCATCGCATCGCCGCTGTACTCGATATCCAGCTCGTCCACCGCTTCTTCCTGTTCGGCGTTGTTGCTGGCAATGCGCAGGGTGCCGGGTTCGACATTGATGCGCACGCCTTTGAATTTTTCGCTGGTGAGAATGGCCGTGCGTTGCAGCGCGGCCAGCAGCGGCAGGCGCCCCAGCACGAGGTGGTGACGGTTGTCTTTTGGGATCACACGGTGGTAGTCGGGGAATTTGCCTTCCACCAGTTTGGTGACGAATTCCATCTTGCCAAAGCGGAAGCGCGCCTGGTTGTTGGCAAATTGCAGCTCCAGCGGCTCGTCGCTGTCGCTGAGCAGGCGTTGCAACTCCAGCACGGTTTTGCGTGGCAGGATCACTTCCTGCTTGGGCACTTCGGTATCCAGATCGGCGCTGGTAAAGGCCAGGCGGTGACCGTCGGTGGCCACAAGGTTCAGGGTTTTGCCTTCGGCCACGAACAAGATGCCGTTGAGGTAATAGCGAATGTCGTGCACCGCCATGGCAAACGACACCTGCGCCAGCAGGCGCTTGAGCGTTTTTTGCGGCACGCTGAACGCAGGGCCGAAATTGGCAGCCTCTTGCACCAGGGGAAAGTCTTCTGCCGGCAGCGTTTGCAGCGTGAACTTGCTCTTGCCGCCTTTGAGCACGACCTTGCCCTGTGCCGATTCGAGCGTCACGGTCTGGTCAGACGGCATGCTGCGCAAAATGTCGATCAGCTTGCGTGCGCCCACGGTGGTTTGAAAACTGGCGCTATCGCCGCCCAGCGTCTCGCTGGTGCGAATCTGGATTTCGAGATCGCTGGTCAGCAGCTCCAGCGTTTCGCCTTGCTTGCGCAATAGCACATTGGAAAGAATGGGCAGGGTTTGGCGTCGCTCCACCACCCCTGCTACGGATTGCAGGGCTGCCAGAACCTGAGCCTGGGGGGCTTTGAAGACTTGCATGATAAAAAGCCGGAAGGTAAAAAATGGAAAACCCACAGTCTGCCATATAAACGGGCAAGCAGTAGGCGACCAAGCAGCCGCAACAACAAACGCGCGATGGATCGGTTGCGGAGCAGGGAGTATTTGCACATTGTAACGACAACATCAGAGAAACTGATGCGCATCCATATTGCTTATGAATATGTGCCGATGCTGGAGATAGCCGCCATCAGCGTCATCCATGACCGCAATGCCGGATTTGGCGCGTTTGCAGGCAAACAGGCTTTGGGCAGACGGAAAAAAGTTGTGTTTCGCTGACGTTAAGCTCGACTTGCGCACGGGAAAAGATTCAATCCGTGTAATTTGTGTCATTTCGCTTCACAATGCGGCCATCATGTTTCTGGCCGTACCTGTTGAACACAAACCCTCGCTGAAATCGCCTCCGTGGATGACGATTGCCTTGATCGTGATCAATGTGCTGATTTATTTCGGCTGGCAGGTGAGTGAGGAGACCGCTGTGCGCAAGGCGGCCTCTATCTATGCCGAAAGCCCCTTGCCCGCATTGGAGTTGCCGCGGTTTGTGGAGCATATCCAGCGCCAGCGCGAGCAAGATCCCGCAAAGTACGGCGATGAATTGGTGGAAAGCCTGCAAGCGGAGTTGGCCGACGAAAACTACAGCGAGCTGTACGTTTTCATGTGGGATGAGCACCAGTTCAGGCGCGATTTGTTGGCAGGCAAGGTGATTCGTGCAGACGATGAGCAGTACGAAACCTGGCGTTCCGCGCGCCAGGCGTTCAATGCGCGCGAGCCCGAAGCCTTTACCACGCGCTGGTCGCAGGATTACGCCTTGCAAAGCGTGGCCGATGTGCTGCAGCGCCCCATCACGTTGTTGACATCCACGTTTCTGCATGGCGGGTTCATGCATTTGCTGGGCAATATGGTGTTTTTATTCATCTTCGGCTTCACGCTGGAGAAAACGCTGGGCTCGGGCTTGTACCTGGGGGCTTATTTGCTGGCGGGGCTGGGGGCATCGATCGTGGCGGCGTGGGCGTATGCCGGCAGCGGTGGTTACGGGCTGGGGGCTTCGGGCGCGATCTCGGGGCTGATGGGCATGTATGCCGTGCTGTATCGTTTGCAGCGCATCCGGTTTTTTTATTACATCCTGTTCTATTTCAACTATGCGCGCCTGCCTGCGCTCATCATGCTGCCGGTATGGATGGGCTATGAACTGCTGCAAAGCGCCGTATCCGACAGCAATGTGGCCTATATGGCGCACTTTGGAGGGCTGGCCAGTGGCGCTTTGCTGATGGCTCTGATTGGCCTGTTGTATCCGGTGCGTGCCCATGCGGCTGATGGGCAGGCGAAAGAAACACAGCGCGAGCTTGCCACCGACGCGCTGGCGGCCTTGATGGCGCGTGCCCGGGCGCAGACGGATGCGTTGGATTTTCGGGCGGCCAGCAAAACCTGGCGATCAGCGGCCAAGCTGCGTCCCAAAGATCCGGCGGTGCTGCAAGCGTGGTTCGATGTGGCGCGGCACTGGCCCGATGGCGATGATTTCCATAGCGCAGCGCAGATGCTGTTTCAACTGCGCGCCCGCGACGATGCCACCCGTCTGCTGCAACAGCAGGCTTACCAAACCTATCTGGCGCAGGCCAAGCCATTCATGCGCCTGCGCCCTGTGCACATGCTGCAGTTGGCGCGCACTTTCATCGTGCTGGGCGATCTGGACGAGGCCGAGCGGCTGTGTCGCCTGCTGGAGAAGAATGCGCCTGATCGGCCGGAAGTGCCTGCGCTCTGGAGCCAGTTGGCCAATGCCTGGGCCAGAGCGGGCAGAATGGACAAGGCGCAAGCCTGGTTGCCTGCCTTGCAGCGGCTGGCACCGCGCGACCCCATGACCTTGTGGTTGGCAAGCCAAGCCCGGAGGTAGGGATTCAATCAAGCGCCTAAGCCGAACCCGATTTTATTGCTTTCTGGTTTGCATCCAGCTCAGAATCATGGTGGCGGCCAGAATGGCAACCACCACGCCGAGCGAAAGCATGGCGGGAATTTTGATCCAATCAATCAGCAGCATCTTGAGGCCGATGAATACCAGAATGCAGGCCAAACCATAGTTCAGCAGAGAAAAGCGGTTGGCTACCGCCGCCAGCAGAAAATACATGGCGCGCAGCCCCAGAATGGCGAAAATATTGCTGGTGAGCACGATGAAAGCATCGGTTGTGACGGCGTAGATGGCCGGAATCGAATCAACGGCAAACACCACATCAGAAAATTCGATCACTACCACCACCATGAGCAGCGGCGTGGCGACGCGGCGGCCATTCTCAAAAGTGAAGAATTTTTCGCCGTCGTAATGTTTGCTCACGGTCATGACGCGCCGCAGCAGCTTGAGCGCAGGGTTTTCTGTCAGCGACATTTCCGTTCCGGCAGAAAACCACATTTTCACACCCGTAAACAGCAAGAAGCCGCCAAATACATACAGCAGCCAGTGAAATTGCTGCAACATCCAGCCACCCGCCAGGATCATGATTGCGCGCAGCACCAGTGCGCCGAGCACGCCGAACATCAGCACGCGCTTCTGGTAAGCCTGCGGCACCGAAAAATAGCTGAATATCATCAGAAACACAAAGATGTTGTCAACCGCGAGGCTTTTTTCCAGCAGATAGCCGGTCAGAAAATGAATGGCCTTTTCGGTGGCAGTGGTGGTGGAGCCGGTTGTGTCGCGCACGGCCCACCACAGCAGGGCGTTGAACAGCAAGCTCACCACTACCCAGATGACAGACCACATGGCGGCTTCGCGCGCCTCGACCACATGCGAACCTTTTTTGCGCAGCAGTACGAAATCGACCAGGAGCGCGGCCACCACGATGCACGCAAACACAACCCAGAGCCATAGCGGCTCGGACGAATTGAATAACGCTGACATACAGCAAAACCTTTAGAAAAAGACAGGGAACGGAAAAGGAGTTTCCGAAAGGTCTTGCGGGGAAAGTGTATTTCTGCTGAAACCGGCAGCCATTAGGCAGCGTCTTGACGAATTCAGCGCCCACGCATTGCACGCAGGCTCGCTACTCCCCTTTCGGCGAGGGCGATTGTACAGGAGGATGTGATGATGGAAACAGGGGGTGCAGCTACCAGGATGAAGGGCAAAGCTCGGTGTGGAGGTGTTCGACGTGAAGGTTTGATAATCGCGTTTGCTCTGATCGGGAGAAACTCAGAGTTTTTTGGGCACAGGGCAATACAGCCGATACAGCGTTTGCAGAACCTGCAGGGCATCTTCGTTGCTGACTCGATAAAAAATCTGCTTGCCTGCGCGGCGGGTGGTGACCAGCTTTTCTTCACGCAAGATGCCCAGTTGCTGTGACAGGGTGGGCTGGCGAATGCCCAGCAGGGCTTCCAGCTCGCCAACCGAGCGTTCCCCCTGGCTCAATTGGCACATCAGCAGCAGGCGGTTTTCGTTGGCGAGCGCACGCAGCAGTCCATTGGCTTGGCGCGCAGCGTCGAGAAGAAGGGGCAGTTCGATGGGTTGAGCGTCGTCAGGCATGGTACTACTGGGGGCAGATGGAAAAGGGCAAAGACTCTGAACGGCCTCTCAGGCGAAGCATTGTGCCTGAATAGCACGGAGGCAAACGGTGTGCAGAGAATTTTTACATTCCGCTTCAAATGGCGATGTGGGCCAGAGTGTGTCAGTCGGCTTGCGGATTGTGGTTGCGCACGCCGTTGATGACATGGCCGGCAGGGCCTGCGCGTGCGGCTGATTCGCAATGGCCGGTTTGGTCGTCGAAAAAGAAGTCGGGCTCAAACTCGTCCAGAAACGGGCCTTTTTCCAGCCCTCCCAGAAACATGGCTTCATCCACGGAAACGCCCCAGTCCATCAGGGTGCGGATGGCGCGCTCGTGCGCGGGGGCGCTGCGCGCCGTCACCAGCGCCGTGCGCAGCCGTACCGGCACTTGCTTGTCGCTCATGCTTTGCAGGCGCTGCAAGGCTTCGAGCAAAGGCTTGAACGGGCCGGGCGGCAAGGGGCGCGTGGCGTGGGTGCGTTCATGCGCCTGAAATTCATGCAGACCGTGGTCGTGGTACACGCGCTCGGCTTCGTCCGAGAACAGCACGGCGTCGCCGTCAAAGGCAATGCGCAATTCGTCGGCGTGGCGGTCAGTATCGATATGCGAGTGGGCAAACACCTGCGCGGCAGGGAAGTTGGCTTGCAGCGCCTTGCGCACATCATCGGCATTGGCCGACAGAAAAAGGTGGGCACCCAATGGCGTGAGGAATTTGTAGGGCGAACGGCCGCGCGTGAACACGCCGCGTTCCACTTTCAGCCCGCGTTCTTCTGCCGAGCGAAACACGCGCAGGCCAGAAACAGGGTCGTTGCGCGAGAGGATGACGACTTCTACCCGCTGTTTGCCGTCTGCATTGAAAGCCAGCAGTTTTTTCACCAGCGGAAAAGCCACACCAGGTTGGGCGGCTTGCTCCAGCCGATCCAGTTGCAATTGCATGTAGGCGCGGTCGTTTTGCTCTTCGAACACGCGGTTTTCTTCTTCGAAATTGAACAGCGCCCGCGAAGAGAGCGCAACGACCAGCAGATTGTCCAGTGAGGCGGGCATGGGATATTCCGTGTTGAATCGGTCTGGGTGAATCGATCAATGGGTCAATCGGTTTGTACGGGCACGCGGGCAGCCAGGGCGCACATCAACTCGTAGCCCAGGGTGCCTGCGGCAGCGGCCACTTCATCAATAGACAAAACAGCGCCGTTGCTGGCGGTGCCCCACAGGGTCACTTCGCTGCCGTGGCCCGGCTGCCAGTCAGGCAGGGCCGGGTTGGCGCTGAGGTCAACGGCGAGCATGTCCATGCTGACGCGGCCCAGCGTACGGCTGCGTTGGCCATCCACCAAAACGGGCGTGCCGGTTGGGCAGATGCGCGGGTAGCCGTCGGCATAGCCGCAAGCCACGATGCCGATGCGTAGCGGTCGGTCGGGGGTAAAGGTTGCGCCGTAGCCTATGCTTTGGCCGGGCAGCAGGTCTTGCACGGCGATGATGCGGCTGCGCAGGCTCATGGTGGACTGCAAATTCCAATGCGCGATGTCGTGTTCAGGTGCATCGGGGCTGCTGCCATACAGTGCAATGCCGGGGCGTACCCAATCGGTTTGCGCGGCAATCTGCGGGTGGCGCAGCAGAGCGGCGCTGTTGCAGGCGCTGCGCAGCCCGGGCAATTCGGCCGTGGTGTGGATGAAACTTTGCCAGGCGCTGTGCAAGCCGGGTTCAGCCACATCGGCGGTGGCGAAGTGGGTCATCCAGCCAATGTCTTCCACTTGCGGCATGGCTTGCAGGCGCGTCCATACGGCACGGGCGCGGTGGGGCGCAAAGCCCAGGCGGTTCATGCCGGTGTTGATTTTCAGAAAGACCGTGTGCGGTTGCAAGGTTTTGTGGGCGGCCAGCATGGCCAGCTGCTCGTCGCTGTGTACGGCATGCCAGATGTTCAGCCGCGAGCACAGCTCCAGATCGCGCGGTTCGAACACGCCTTCCAGCAACAAAATGGGGCCGCGCCAGCCCAGATCGCGCAGCAGTTGCGCCTCGTGCAAGTCCAGCAAGGCAAAGCCGTCAGCACCCTGCAGAGCCTCGTACACACGGGCCATGCCGTGCCCGTAGGCATTGGCTTTGACAACCGCCCACACGCGCGCACCGCCTGCAGCTTGGCGGCAGCGCTGCAGATTGTGCCGCAGCGCGGCGGTGTGGATGAGGGCGTGGATGGGGCGGGGCATGGTGGATGGTACAGAAAAAACGATGCGGATATTGTCTCGCATTGCGGCAGGCGCCGCCGTTGTCCGGATTTGCCAAAAAGCTGCGCGCAAAAGCATTCAGGCAACAGTCAGGAGGGCAACGAGATTCAAGCGGATGTTAATGGCGCAGAAAAAATCTTTCGACTGCGCCCTTGGGAAGATCGGTTTGTATGGCTTTACTTGGTTTACATGGGTTTACTGCTGAAGGCGTGCAAAAGAGGACGTGATGCCGATAAGGTGACGCTGTGGCCTTCATCGGGCCGCATGTTTTCAATCTTTCTGAGAGAGGAGTTTGACTATGAAGAAGATTGCAACCATCGCTGGTGTTTTGACGCTCGTTTTCTCTGCCAACGCTTTTGCCCAGTCTGGCAGCATTGATATCCCTGGTATTGGCAGTGTCAAAGGTGCCAGCGGTTCTGAAGTGAAGAACAGCACCATCAATGTCATGGGCAACAAGTCCGGCAAGGTAACGGTTGGTGGCGGCTCGCTGGGTGCCGGCCCTGTCAGTGCCAATATGTCTGGTCAGGCCAACGTCAACTCTGTGCAGATCAGCAACTCCAAAGTGAGCGATAGCCGGATCAATGTAATGGACAACAGCTCCGAGGAAGTGAACGCCATTGGCGGTCAGGCCAACGTGAACAGCGTGCAAATCCATTAATTGGTGCCTGACTTGTGAGCAAGGCCTTCGTGCTTGAAGGTCCTTGCCGCAAATAGAGCGGAGAGGCTGCGGGCACTTTTCTTGATGGAATGCGTTCGCCGCCTCTTTTCTTCTGGCTTCCACGAGGAGAGGGTATGGAGCTGTTGCAGTTTTCTTTTCGTCCCATAGCGTTTGCATGTGTAGTGGCCTTGGGGGCGCTATCCGCTTCTGGCGTGCATGCGCAAACCAGCCTGAATGGCAATAGCAAAATCCGTGTCACCGGTAACAAGCAAAGTGGCAAGGTAGAAACAAAAGGCGCCAGCGGTGGTGTTGGTGCCAACGTGGTCGGGAAAATTGATCTGACAGGTTCAGCGCATGCCAATGCGGCGGCGTTGCGCAATCAGGATATGCGCAACAGCCAGGTACAGGTACAGGGCAACCGCAGCCAAGGAAATATCAGCAGCGTGGGTTCGACGGCCGCAGCCAACAGTGTGCTGGCAAGCGGCGGCCAAATGCAAGGCAGCCGCGCGGTGAATGCAGACAACCGTGCCCAGAATGTGAGCGCCACGGGTGGTAAAGGCCATGTTGCATTGGGCGCTGTGGCGTCGGTCGATAAAACAGGCCGCAGCTTGGCCAATAGCCAATCGTTCGAGCAAACAGAGGTGAAAAACACCCGTTCGATCGTGTCCGGCAACCAGGCCGATCAGGTGCACAGCAGCGGTGGGTCTGCATTGGCCAATAGCGTGTTGGCACGCCAATCCAAACTGGATAACGCCACGGTGCAAAGCGCCAATAACCGCGCCAGCCGTGTGAGCGCGAATGGCGGAAAAGGCTCGGTGGCGTTGGGAGCGGCCAATACCAACGCACGCAGCATGGCGGCGGCCAACTCGGTATCCGTGAAAGATGGAACGGTCGGCAACGGCGCGCGCGTGAATGTGTCGGGCAACCAGGCGACGCAGGTTGAAGCGCCCGGCGGGTCGGCATTTGCCAACTCGGTGGCGGTTTACAACCAGGGGCGCGTGCAGGGCGGAACGATTACCCTGCAAAAAAATACCGCCAGCAACGTCAGCGTCAAAGGCTCAACCAACGAGGTGTTGGGTGGTGGTCGCAGCAAAAACGGCATTCTGGCTGCCAATAGCGTATATGTGGAAGGCAATGAGGGCACGGAAATCAACCGTGCAACGGTTGCCGTGCGCGGCAATACGGCTACCGATGTGCAGGCCGATGGTGGCCGCGTCAATGCCAATGCCCTGGCGGTAAACGCTCGCGGCAAGGTGAATGGCGGCACGGTTTTGTTGGACAGCAACCGAGCCAGCAACATTTCCAGCAAAAGCAGTGAAACGACGGTGATGGGGCGTGCGGTGAGCCGCAACGTCGGAACCAGTCAGGCCAATGCCTTGCAAGTGGACGGGCAAATGAACAATGCGCGGGTTGGCATTGTGCGCAATCAGGCCACGAATGTTTCGGCCAGCAAAGGCTTGGCGGCAGCCAACAGTGTGGCAGTTGGCAATGATGGCAGGCTGGATAACGCCCGTGTGCGCATCGCTGGCAATACCACCACCCGTGCGCAGGCTGAAAATGGCAAAACGGCTTTGGTTTCCAGTCTGCAGAATGAAGGTCGCATCAACAATGCAGATGTTGCCATTCAAAACAACCGCATGAGCGCCCATGCCGGCCGTGGCGATGCAGTGGCAGCCAGTGTGCACAACCGCAATGGCGGGCGCATCGAAGGCGGCAGCCGGATTCAGGTGAGCGGCAATACGGGCGATGTTGTCGAAAAAGGGAGCGTCAACAGCGTGGATAACCATGGGGAAATCCATGCCAGTCGACTGACGGTGATGAGCAACACCGGCAGTGTGCGTTCGGGCGGTCAGGCCAATAGCGTTGAAAACACAAACACCGGGCAGCTGCGCAACAGCAATGTGCTGATCTCAGGCAATCTGGCTCGTGCCACGAATGGTGGCATGGTCAATAGCGTGAAAAACAGCGGCGAAATCAACCAAAGCACGATTACCTTGGTGGGTAACGTGGGCGCAACAACGGGGAATGGCAAGGTCAACAGCATTGAAAACCGCGGCCGCCTGCGGGGCAAGGTGGTGATTGCCGGTAACCAGGGTTCCGCCGCAGCCGGTGGTACGACCAACTCGGTCATCAATCACGGCGACCTGCATGGCACGGTGCTGATTTCAGGCAACCAAGGGACTGCTGCTACGGGCGGCATCACCAACTCCGTCATCAATAAAGGAAATATTTCCGGAACGGTTGCCATCGTGGGCAACCAGGTGGTGGCGGCGCCCGCTGGCAGCACGCTTGGCGGAGGCGGCGCAGCGACGGGTGTCATCAGCCAGTCGGTCATTGTGGGTGGCACCCATTAAGCGATGTGCCGTTGCATGAACGGCCAAACAGCGGATGTGAAGGAGGTCATGATGTTTTTTCCCTCTTGTTGGGCAATGCGCAGACATTGGATGTGGGTAGGCGTTGTCTGTGCTTTATCCCCTGTATTGGGGCAGGCGCAGATAGTGAATTACAACGAGGCCTTGGCCAATTACAAAGACGCGCAAAAAGGCGATATCGAATTGCATGACAAGGTTTCGGCAAAAGTGACGGCCAAAACACGCGTAGCCAAAGCCATCCGTCAAAGCACCGTGCTGAATGCGCGAGATTTGACGCAGGCCGACGGCACGATTGCCCTGCCGCGCAACCGACAGAACATGGTCATTCGTACCAATTACAACGATGTGCAAACAGGCAGCACTGGTGATGTGCGCATTGCCAGTCCGCAAATTGACGGCAATGTGAATGGCACCGTGATTCTGTATGTAGATGGAGAGGGGCCGGAAAACGTCACTGTGATCAATCAATAAGCGACTTTTGTGCGCGTGCTGCGTACTCAGGAGGCAGGCCGCTCGCTGTTTCCAGGCTCTGCATAAAAAACAATCGACTAAAAGAGTTCAATCATGACTGCAATGGCTATTTCTCAACCTGGCAAAAAAACTTTTCTTTTCCGAGCCGGCCTGCTGGCTGCTTTGGCCATATTGGGCGGTTGTGCCAGCATGGACAAAGCGGTGAGCGATACGCAAAAACTGTATGCCGAAAGCGAGCAACGCAAGCTCAAGCCCGCAGCCAACCTCAATGATTATTCGTTGGCATTGCAGCGATTCGGGCAGATGCTGCAAATCTACAAGAAGGGCGACCCGACCATTTATGTGCAAACGCGCGACATTCGCGATGCCACCAATCTGTCGCACCCGCTGGTAGGGGCTGAGATACCGGGCGAGATTACCGAAATGGTGCGCACGGCCATCAACCGCATTGGCCCGAATGTGGTCTATATCCCGTTCTATCCGGACTATTTGGTGGCACAGGCGCAAATGGGCGCGCAGTTTGGTGTGACCATGCCCAACTACGTGATTACGGGTGCGTTGACCGAGTTTGACCGGGCATTGTCGGGCGCGGGGCGATCCAACAATCTGTCGCTCAATTTCGGCAAGGGGCGCGGCGAGACCGATGCCGGAGCCGACTGGAAGCGCACGGCCATTCTGTCTTCATTGGGGTTGGACTTGAATCTGGTCAATTTCAGTACCAACCAGATGATGCCGCAGATGCAGGCGGCCAACGTCATGAAGGTGTGGAATTTCAGCAAGGAAACCAATGCCAGCTTGGGCTTTTATGGCGACTCGTTCGGCTTCAAGCTGGAAGGCAAATACCTGCAAGGGCGGCACTCTGCCATTCGCACGCTGGTGGATCTGAGCGTGCTGGAGTTGTTGGGCAAGGCCACCAACACACCGTACTGGCGCAGCATTCCGGGCGCCCAGCCCGACCCGGTGGTGGTGGGCAATGTGCGCAATACCTTCAACAGTATGGAGCAGCCCATGAAGATTGCCATGATTCAGGTCATGCTGCAAAAGTATGGTCAGCCGGTACAGATCAATCAGCAGTTGGATGAGGCCACCGTGCAGG
>JAGOGU010000010.1 GCA_017996515.1 Allobrachymonas sp. | reverse complement strand
ATCTTGACCACGTCGGTGCAGTACAGCGTGGAGCGGCTGTCGCGCGGGTCACTGGTGGTAAAGCCAATCTGGTTGTTGATAACGACGTGCAACGTGCCGCCAGTGTGGTAGCCGCGTGTTTCGGCCAGCGCCAGCGTTTCCATCACCACACCCTGGCCGGCAAAGGCGGCATCGCCATGCACCAGCAGCGGCAATACATGCTCACCCTGTGGGTCGCCGCGACGATCCATGCGGGCGCGCACGCTGCCTTGCACCACGGGGTTCACAATCTCCAGATGCGAAGGGTTGAACGCCAGTGTGAGGTGCAGTGGGCCGTTAGGCGTGGCCACGTTGGAGCTGAAGCCCTGGTGGTATTTCACGTCGCCGCTGGAAAGTTTTTCGGGCGCGGTCTGCTCGAATTCGGCAAACAGGTCTTTGGGCAGCTTGCCCAGCAGATTGACCAACACGTTCAGGCGACCACGGTGCGCCATGCCGATGATTACTTCCTGCAAACCGCGTTTGCCCGCTTCGCGCACCACTTCGTCCATGGCCACGATGAAGCTTTCGCCCCCTTCGAGCGAAAAACGTTTTTGCCCCACGTATTTGCTGTGCAGAAAACGCTCCAGCCCTTCGGCTGCAGTCAGGCGATCGAGAATGCGCAGCTTGTGCTCGGCATCCAGCACGGGCTTGGCACGGCTGCTTTCGAGCTTTTGCTGCCACCAGCGTTTCTGGTTGAAGTCGCTGGTGTGCATGAATTCCGCCCCGATGGAGCTGGAATAGGTTTCGCGCAGCGCGTTGAGCAGGTCACGCAGCGACATGCGGTCTTTGCCGAAAAAGGTGTTGCTGGTGTTGAAAATGGTTTCCAGATCAGCATCGGTAAAACCGTAGAAATCCAGCTCCAGTTCAGGGATGATGGGGCGCTCTGCGCGCTTGAGCGGATCGAGATTGGCCCAGCGGCTGCCGGAATTGCGGTACGCCGCAATCAACTGCTGAGCAGCCGTGCGCTTGCGGCCAATGTCCGTATCCTGATTGGCCTCTTGCACACGAAAGGCTCCCTGCTTGGCGCGCTCGGCAAATGCATTGACCACGGGCTGGTGCGCCACGTCTTTGCTGTTGCTGCCGTCGGTCGCGGGCAGGTACTGAAGATTATCGAAATACTCGCGCCAGGTATCGGGCACGCTGGCCGGATTGGCCAGATAGTTTTCGTACATCTCCTCCACATAAGGAGCGTTGCCGCCAAACAAATAGGTGTTGGAGCGGTATGTGCTGTAAACCGTTGACTCACTCATATGCTGTGAACCGTTGCTGTTGTTCGGAATGGACGGGGAAAGAAGCGCCTGCACTTTTCACGCAGTAAAAATGAAGGAGCGCAGCGACGTTTGCTGCCGTGGTAATGGATACATCTGCCCCGCAGCAAAATCCATCCCATTGTGCCACTTTGCCTCGCCTTTTAGTCAAAAAAGGGATTTATCAGGAAAACCCTTAGACCCTTGCCCGCCATCGCCATCCAAGCCGGGAAAAACCGCGTGGCTTGGCGCCTTTGGCCTTTCATGCGACGCGCAGCCGTTACAAGGGCAGCGGCCTTTGCCCCACAGACGCAGGCACAAGCGCCACCTGCCCCATCCTGATGTCCCTTTTTGGCAGATATGGATAATCGGCCTCTGTGCCTTTTGCACCATGCTCACCTTCGCGCCCTGTGCCCGATTCGATCCATTTTGTCGTGAACACCTCTGCCTCGCCCGCCAACGCTTCGCCTGCTGCACGGCCTTTGTCGCCCATGCAGAAAGCCCTGCGCAAGCTGGGTTTGGTGCGCCCCATGGACTTTGCCCTGCACGTCCCGCTGCGCTACGAAGATGAAACCCGCATCGTCAAGCTGCGCGATGCGCGGCCGGGTGAAGTGGCGCAGATCGAGGGCGTGGTCACTGCCAGCGAAGTGACTTTCCGCCCGCGGCGCCAATTGCTGGTCAGCGTGCACGATGGCAGCGACACGGTCACGGCGCGTTTTTTCAATTTCTACCCCAACCAGCAAAAAACCTTGGCCGAAGGCAACCGCGTGCTGCTGCGCGGCGAAATCAAACACGGCCTGATGGGCGCCACCATGCTGCACCCGTCTTTTCGGGCGGCTGGCGGCGAGCTGCCCGATGCCCTGACGCCGATCTACCCCTCATCCGGCAAATTGCCGCAAGCCTATTTGCGGCGCGCCGTGCTCAACGGCCTGCAGCAGGCGCAAACCGCCGGGCTGCTGCAAGAAACCATTCCTGCCGATGCCCTGCATGATCTGCACAGCCAACTGCATCAACCGCCCTGGCCTTTGCAGCAGGCACTGCACTATCTGCACCACCCCGCGCCAGATGCTTCTGTGGCTGCGCTGCAAGACCACAGCCACCCGGCCTGGCTGCGGCTGAAGGCCGAAGAATTGCTGGCGCAACAGTTGTCGCAAGCACAGTCCCGACTGGAGCGCGAACAGCGCCACGCCCCCGCCCTGCCGCTGCGCACCGGCGGCCTGCACGAAAAGCTGCTGGCTGCCCTGCCCTTTGCGCTCACCCAGGCCCAGCGCCGTGTGTGCGAAGAAATTGCGCGCGATCTGCAACGCAGCATCCCCATGCACCGCCTGTTGCAAGGCGATGTGGGCAGCGGCAAAACGGTTGTGGCGGCGTTGGCGGCAGCCATCTGTATCGATGCGGGCTGGCAATGCGCCCTGATGGCCCCCACCGAAATACTGGCGGAACAACACTTCAAGAAACTGCTGGACTGGCTCACCCCGCTGCATGTGGGCGTGGCCTGGCTCACCGGCAGCCAAAAAACCAAAGAGCGCCGCGAGATGCTGGAACACATTGCCAGCGGGCAGGCGCAGCTGATCGTCGGCACCCATGCGGTGATTCAGGACAAAGTGCAGTTTCACAAGCTGGCGTTGGCCATCATCGATGAGCAGCACCGCTTTGGCGTGGAGCAGCGCCTGGCGCTGCGGCAGAAAATGGCCGCATTGCCGGAAGATGCCCCCTCTGCCAATACGCAGCTGCCCCAGCAAGAACCCCATCTGCTGATGATGAGCGCCACGCCCATTCCGCGCACGCTGGCCATGAGCTATTACGCCGATCTGCACGTCAGTACCATCGACGAACTGCCCCCGGGCCGCACTCCCGTGCTGACCAAGCTCATCTGCCAGCAGCGGCGCGATGCCGTGATCGAGCGCATCGGCCAGCAAATCAGCGCAGGCCGCCAGGTGTATTGGGTGTGCCCGCTGATTGAAGAAAGCGAGGCGCTGGATCTGCAAAACGCCACACAAACCTGGGCCGATCTGCAAGAAGCCTTGCACGGCGTGCGTACGCCCCAAGGCGAACCTGTGCAAGTGGCGCTGCTGCATTCGCGCTTGCCTGTGGCCGAAAAAAAATCCATCATGGATGCCTTTGTGCACAACCATACGCAAGTGCTGGTCAGCACCACGGTGATCGAAGTGGGCGTGGATGTGCCCAATGCCAGCCTGATGGTGATCGAACACGCCGAGCGCTTTGGCCTGAGCCAATTGCACCAGTTGCGCGGCCGCGTAGGCCGGGGCAGCGCCGCCAGCGTGTGCGTGCTGCTGTACGCCACCAACGATGCCGGCCGCGTGAGCGACACTGCCAAAGATCGCCTGCGCGCCATGATCGAAACCAGCGATGGCTTCGAAATCGCCCGCCGCGATCTGGCCATTCGCGGCCCCGGCGAACTGCTGGGCGCGCGCCAAAGCGGCACGCCGCTACTGCGCTTTGCCGATCTGGAAGAAGACGCCCTGCTGCTGGACTGGGCCTCGCGCTGGGCGCCGCGGATCTTGCGCCAGCACCCGCAGTTGGCGCAACGCCATCTGGATCGCTGGCTCAGCAGCAAAGCGGAGTTTTTGAAAGCCTAGGTGTTCGCTTCGTTCGTTGGGCTGCACTGGCTACCGGGTCCGTGCACCCATGGGTTTTTCTGTTGGCTTTTCAATCTGCCTGCAATGTCTGGCGCTGCACGCCATCTGCCGTCATGGCAAACACCTGATCCGCCAAGGCGCGCGCTTCATCCAGATTGTGTGTCACCAACAAAGCGGTTTGCCCGGCCTGGCGCAAGATCGTGCGCATTTCGCTCAGCAGACGCTGGCTGGTAGCGCTGTCCAGGCTGGAGAAAGGCTCATCCAGCAACAGCAGCCGCGGACCAGGCGCCAAGGCGCGTGCCAGGGCAATGCGTTGTTGCTGCCCGCCTGAGAGCTGATGCGGATAGCGTTCACCCAGATCAGCCAGTCCGACCAGACGCAGCATCTTCGCCACCCGTTCGGCACGCTGGGTGCGCGGCAGCTGATGCAGGCCAAAGGCGATATTCTGCGCCGCACTCAGATGCGGGAACAGGGCATGGTCCTGAAACACCATGCCCATGCGCCGCCGCTCGGGCGGCACGTGCGTGGTTAGCGATGACAGCAATTCATCACCCAAGCGGATACGCCCCGCCTGCACCTGCTCAAAACCGGCCACGGCACGCAGCACTGTGGTTTTGCCACAGCCCGACGGCCCGAGCAAGCACACCGTTTGCCCGGCGGGCACATGCAGCGAAAAATTCTGGACCACTAACTGCCTGCCGCCCGCCGCATCGTAAGCAACGGACAGGTTCTCGATATGCAGTGCCATGGCGGCAGCCGCCATCACAGAAGTCATTGCAGGCATCGTATCAGACCCCTCTTGCACGGCACTGTGCTGGCCGGGCGCTCCTGCTTCGGGAGGAATAGTGTTCGATTGGGTGGCATTCATCATGGCTAGGTCGCCTGTTTCATCACGTCACGCTCTTGCTGTTTAGCCAGCCACACCACCGGCACGATGCCCGCCAGCACAATGGCCAGCGCCGCAATAGCGCCTTCTTCATATGTGCCACGTACCGCCTCAGCGTATAGCAGGGTAGAAAGCGTTTCGAAATTAGGCGGGCGCAACAGCAAGGTGGCAGGCAATTCTTTCATCGCATCCACAAACACCAGCATGGCGCTACTGGCCAATGCCGGGCGCAACAAGGGCAAATGCACGCGCCACAACACGCCCGCAGGCCCTTGGCCGAGCAGGCGCGCAGCTTGCTCCAGCGCGGATGGCTGACGCAGCAGGCCAGACTGCACACCATTGGCGGCAATGGCCAAAAACCGCAGGCTGCACCCCAACAACAGCCATGCGCCTGCCATCATCAAAGGGAGGCCAGAAAGTCCCAGCCAATCGGCTACCCAGGCATCCAGCCGCAAAGCCGGTGGCAGCAGGCCAATGGCCAGCACCGTGCCCGGTATGGCATAACCCAAGCTGGCCAATCGCACCGGCCAGCCCGAAGGCAATGCCGAGCGCATGCCCTGCCGCGATGTCCACGCCACCAGCAGCCCTGCCAACACGGCGCAGATTGTGGCCGCCAGCGCCAGTACCACCGTGTTGCGCGCACTGGCAAGCAATGCGTGCGAAATCTGCTCGCTTTGCAACATGCGCACCAGCGCCTGATGTAACAAATACGCCGCAGGTGCCACAAAGCCCAGTACCACCGGCAAAGCCACCAGCAACAACGCCAGCCAGCGCACTGGCCCATGCAGGCGCTTGGGCTGCAGATAGCCCCGACCTTGCACATTGGCAAAGCGCAAGCGTGCGCGACCATGCTGCTCCAGCCCGATGCACAGCAACACCAGCGACAGCATGCTCAAGGCGATTTGTGCCGCCCCTGCCAAATCAGAGCGCGTGACCCAAGTGGTATAGATACTGATGGTGAGCGTGTGCACGCCCAAAAATTCAGAAGCGCCAATGTCATTGAGGGTTTCCAGCAATGCCAAGCTCAAGCCCACGGCCAGTGCCGGTCGCGCCAAGGGCAGCACCACGCGGCGGATCACGCCCCAAGGGCCATGCCCCAGCGCACGGGCGGCCTCCATCAAATGCTTGGATTGCGTCATGAACGCAGCACGCGCCGATAAATACACATAGGGATAAAGCACCAGACCCAGCAGCACGATGGCGCCGCTGAGTGATCGGATATCGGGCAAGCGCCACTGCCGTGGCGATTCATAGCCCAACAGCTCCCGCAAAACTGTCTGCACCGGCCCAATCGGGTGCAGCAAATCGGTATAGACAAAAGCGATGATGTAGCTGGGCATGGCCAGTGGCAACAGCAGTGCCCAGGCCAACACCCGCCGCCCCGGAAAGGCGTAGGCCGTAACCACCCAGGCACTACCCGCTCCCAGAAACAAGGCCAAGCTGCCCACGCCCAGCAGCAACCAAAGCGTGTTGCGAGCAGCCTCGGGCAACACATATTGCAACAAATGCTGCCAGTGTCCGCTTTTGCCATGCAGCGCCGTCCATGCCAGCGCTGCCACAGGCAGCAAGGCAACGGCCACCACCAATGCCGTCGCCAGCAGCCACGTTGCGCCCGCACTGTGCACACGCAGCACGATAGCGCGCCACAAGGTTCGTGTCTTCAGGCAATCTACCCTATCGGACGCATCAGCGGTCAAAGCCCACCTTGTCGATCAATTGGCTGGCTTTTTGCCGGTTGCGGGCAATGTCGACCAGCGAGGTATTGTCAGGCGTGATCTCACCAATACTTTGCGCAATCACGGGATCGATGCTGACGCCTTTGCGCACAGGATATTCAAAGTTGGACTGGGCATACATCTGCTGCGCCTTGGGTGACACCAAAAACTCCAGCAGCTTCACGGCTTGCGCCTTGTTAGGCGCATTTTTGGCTACGACTGCGCCGCTGATATTGACGTGTGTGCCTTTGCCATTGGCAAAGGTCGGGCGAATTACCTGAATCGCATCGCCCCACTTGCGGTTATCGCTGCCCGGCTCGGCGGTTTTCATGCGGCCCACGTAGTAGGAGTTGGCCACACCGATATCACAAATGCCCCCCAGAATGTCACGTGCCACATCACGGTCACCACCCGCGGCCTTGCGCGCCAGATTGTTTTTCAATCCCTTGAGCCAGGCTTCTGTTTTGGCGTCTCCGTGATGCGCCAGCATGGCGGCCACCAGCGCCGTGTTGTAGGGGTGCTGGCCCGAGCGGATACACACCTTTCCTTTCCAGCGCGGATCGGCCAAATCCTCATAGCGCATGGTGGACGGAAATTTTTGATCCTTGTCGGCATACAGTACGCGCGCACGCATCGACAAGGCAAACCAATGGTTGTTGGCGCCACGCAAATGCGCAGGGATGGCATCGTTGACCGTTTTGGACTGCACGGGCTGAGTTACGCCACCTTGCACCAGATCCAGCAAGGCTCCCATGTCCACCGTCATCAGCACATCAGCCGGAGAGCGTGCGCCTTCGGCCTTAACGCGCTCCAGCAAACCGTCTTTGACGAACACGGTATTGACCTTGACGCCACTTTGCTCGGTAAACGTGTTCAGCAAAGGTTGAATCAAGCCCGGTTCGCGCGTGGTGTACAAAGTTACTTGCTCTGCCGCCATGGCTGGCAGCGCAGTCAGGCTGACGCTCACGGCAAGAATGTGTACTGCACGCGCCCCTGCGCGCCCTTTCAAGATGGAACGAGCCACGATCAAACTCCTGTTGAAATAGTCAGGCCGTCCACCAAACGCCTTAATCCGCCAATGGCGGCAAATCCAGCTGCGACAGCCCATTCAGTTAATGAGAATGGTTATCATAAACGAATTATCACACCCCCAATTTTCTCGCAAGCACGCGCTTGTCATTGCATGGGCAAAGGTATTTCAGCGCAGGGCAAAAGCTGTTACCCGTGCCGCAGCGGCTAGTCAGCATCCACCCTCAATCTATTACCGACCGCTATTTACTGCAACATGATGGCTTTGATTTGCTGGATTTGCGGCATGTTCGCCGCCAACATCCAGCCGCCCAACAGCAACACGGCGCTCAGCCCCGCCGCAACCGCCGTGCGCAGCCAGCGGGCGGGGCCAGGCAGGCGGTCAGCCACCGCAGGCAGAATGAAGCCCAGCAAAGCGCCCGCCAGCAGGCCACCCAAGTGCGCGGCCTGATCCAGCCCTGGAATGAAAAAGCCCATTGCCACGTTGATGCCGATGACCCGCAGCAGAGACTGCATCAACTGTTTGTCCGCCAAGGCGCCGTATCCGCCATGCCCACTGCCCCCGGGCTGGGCGCGGTAGTGTTGCAGCACCAGATTGCAGGCCAGCGCACCCGCCACGGCCATGATGGCGCCCGATGCGCCCACGCTCACGATCAGCTTGAGCGGCGGCAAGCCGTTGGCTGCAGGCGCCGCACCTTTGCTGAACATGGTGATGGCCTGCCACCAGGCGCTGGCCAGACTGGACAGCAGGCCCCCGCCCAGATACACCACGGCAAAACCCGCCTGGCCTTTGCGCTGCACCAGCAACGGGCCGATCTGGAACAGAAAATACATATTGAAGAACAGGTGCATCGCGCCCGCATGCAAGAACATACTGGTCAAAAGCCGCCAAGGCTGTTCCGTGAGCGACAGCAAGGCAATGTTGCCACCCCACGCTTCCAGCTCCGCCGGTTTGGGAGAAGCCCAGCTGACGCCCTGCGAGATATTCCACACCCACACCGCCCCATTGATGGCGATCAGTGCCAGCGGCAACAACATCCACTGCAGCGGATTGCGACGGGGCGGCTCCGGCTCGGCCGGCACACGGGCTGATTGCGCAAACAGATCATCGAATCGTGATCGATCGGGCATGCATCCTCCACAAAAAATACACAGATAAAAATATACGAACAAAGAGCACGCATCGTAGCAGGCCGGGCGGCAACGCCGGTGCAGCCATCCGGGCATCCCTGGCAGGGGGATGCCTATTCAAATGAAGTGGGCGGCATCGATTGAGAAGAACAGGCTACAACCCGCAACAATCCGGCGAGCAGGGGCAGATACAGATCAAAAGGGATGCGGGGATAATCGTTGCCTGATGCCGCCTGTTTTTTTGCGCCCTTTTGCTCCGTCCACGCCCATTGTTCGCTGCCTGCTGGCCGCGGGCTTACTGGGCACGCTCTGGCCGCTTGCCGCACAGGCGCAAACCGCGCCATCGGCATTACCTGCTGCCACATCTACGGAGCAAGCCATTCCGCCCGCGCCTACAGCTGACGCCATCACCGCTGCACCCCATGCAGTGCCGGGTGCAGCAGCGAGTGCAACAGCAGATACAACAGACACACCAGCCGCCACGGCCGCACCAAGCGACGAGACCATCGACGCAATCGACGACCCAGCCGATGCTTCTGCGCCCACCGCGCAATCATTCACCATCCAGATTCAGGCGCCCTCAGCCATTCGCAGCCTGGTGGATCGTTTTCTGGATCTGAAGCGCTATCAGCAAGTGCCCGATCTCGACAACGCCGAATTGCAGCGCCTGCTGGAGTTGTCCGACACGCAGATCCGCAATCTGCTGGCCACACAGGGTTATTTCACGCCGCAGATCGATCAGACTTTGCACGCCACTCCGGCGCAAGCTGGCGGCATTCCGCGGGTGGCCATCACCATCGACCCCGGGCCGCGCACGCAGATTCGCCAGCTTGATTTGCAGATACAGGGCGCTGCCAGCAACTACGCACCCGCCTGGGAACAATTGGCCGTGCTGCGCCAGAACTGGGGTCTGCCCGTGGGCGACCCTTTTACGCAAGAGGCTTGGGCGCGTGCCAAAACGCAGGCCCTGCAAAACCTGCAGGCCGAACGCTTTGCCACCGCCACGCTCAGCAGCAGCAAAGCCGAAATCGACCCCGACACCAGCAGCGCCCGCTTGCAGGTGCTGTACGACTCGGGCCCTGTTTTTCGTTATGGCAAGGCGCAGGTAGAGGGCGCGCAGCGGTACGACGCAGCCATTGCGCAGCGGCTGACGCGCCTGCCCGAAGGGCAAGAATACCGCCAAAGCGATTTGCTGCGCGCGCAGCAACGCCTGCTCAACAGCGGCTACTACATGGGCGCATCGGTCATGCTCGATACGAGTGAGACCGTCGATCCGCAAGCCGCGCCCGTGCTGGTGCGTGTGCGAGAGATGCCCCTGCAAAGGCTGGTGCTGGGCGTGGGCTTCAACACCGACAGCGGCCCTGGCGTGTCGCTGGAACACACCCATAACCGCGTGCCCGCACTGCAGTGGCGGGCGCTCACACGGCTCAAGTGGAACCGCAAAGACCAGATTTTCAGCAGCAGCCTGATCGCGCCGCCAGACGACAATCTGTGGCAATGGCTGCTTAACGGCAGCTACCAGCGCGAGCAGTTTGCCAACACCCGCCAAACCACCCAGCAGGTGCGCATGGGGCGCACCAAAAACGATGGCTCCATCGAGCGCACGCTGTATCTGCAATACGACCGCAGCAAGGCCGATTACGGCAAAAACGTCGTGCGCGATGCCCGCGCCATCAGCGCCAACTACGTCTGGACGCTGCGTCAGTTCAACAGCCACACCTTCCCCACAGGCGGCTTCGGCATTGCGCTGGAAGCTGGCGGCGGCTTTACCTTCCAGCCCCAGCGCCAGCCCTTTGTTCGGATCGGGGCGCGTTACCAGGGATTTTTGTCGCTGGATAACGATTTGGCCTCTGGCCTGCGGCTGGCCAATCCCGCAGGCAGCCAGGCACGCGCCACCATCACCGACACCCCATCGGCCACGCAAACCGCCGAAACGGCCGAAGCCGTAGCACGCACCCTCACTCCGCGCAAAAACGGCGAGTTGGTGCTGCGGCTGCAAGCGGCCGCCCTGCGAACGCGCGAAAATGCCATCGTGCCGCCCAACCTGCTGTTTCTGGCTGGCGGCAACGCCTCGGTGCGCGGCTATGGCTACCAGCAAATCGGCGTGGAAAGTAGCGACGGCGTGACCGAAGCGGGGCGCTACCTGCTGGCGGGCAGCCTCGAATACCGCCGCCCCGTTTGGCGCAATGGCCGCGCCACCGACTGGGACAGCGTCGTTTTTGTCGATGCGGGCAATGTGGCCAACACCCCGGCCGGGCTGCGGCACCTCCGATACGGCGTGGGCGCAGGCGCCATCTGGCGCAGCCCGGTCGGCCCTGTGGAGCTGGCCGCCGCCTACGGCGTGCAGGAGCGCAAGCTGCGCCTGCACATGAATCTGGGTTTTACTTTCTAAGCGCCCGATACGCCACCACCAGATGCAAGAACCACACGACCCCAACACCCCCGGCGCGCACGATGCGCCAACCGATCCCGCCACAGCGGTCACGCCCCCGCCTGCACCTGTGCGCGCCAGCCTGGCACGGCGCATGGCGCGTTACGGCCTGTGGGCGGCGCTGGGGTTGTTGATGGTGTTGGCGCTGGCCTTGGGCGGGTTGTGGTTCTGGTCAGCCACCGACGAATCGCTCAACACCCTGCTGCGTCTCGTGCAACGCCACATGCCGGCGGGCAGCAGCTTGCAGGTAGAAGGCGTAAGCGGCAGCTTGCGCCGCGGCGGGCATATCGACAAGTTGGTGTACCGCCTGAACGATACAGGCCGCAACCCGGAAAACCATGCAGAAAATGCAGAACGCACGGGAGAAAACGCAGGCGCACTCACCGTCACGCTGGAAAACACCGACATCACCTGGAACTGGGCCGCCCTGCGCCATCGCGCCACCCAGTTGCGCCACTTGCATGTGCGCACCCTCACCATCGCCGATACGCGTGCCGCCAAAGCCAAAAGCGAACCCACCCAGCCGATGAAAGAGCTGGTGCTGCCCGTGGGGGTGGATGCCCCATTCACCATCGACACCTTGGCCATCTCCCGGGCAGACGGTGCGCCGCAAACCCTGCACGATGTGCAGGGGCGCTACCGCTATGAACACGCAAGCGCGCGCCACCATCTGGCGATCGATTCGCTGCGCTACCAGCAAGGCCGCTACACCGCGCAAGCCACACTGGGCGGGCAAGCCCCCATGCCCCTGCAACTGGCGGCAGAGGCGCAGCTAGCCATTCCTGCCCAGCAAGATACTGCTGCGGGAGCAGGTGCGGGTGCCGATACGGACGCGACACAAACAAACGCTGATGCGGCAGACAGCACGCCCCCACGCCCCGCGCATGCTTTTCAGATCAAGCTAACTGGCAACGGCACGCTCTCAGGCACAGAAGCCACCTTACAGCTTGCGGCTCAGGCCACACCAACAAGCGAACCCAGCCCTCAAAAAGAAAATTCCCAGGCACAGCTTGACCTGCAGGCCACTATCCACCCCTGGCGGCAACAAATGCTCTCTGGCGCGCAGGCGCAATGGCAAGGCATTGACCTGCAAGCCTTTGCCCCCCAAGCGCCCCGCACCCTGCTGCAAGGCCAATTGCAGTTGCAAGCGCAAGCTACGCCCACACAGGAAGCCGCATCAATCGCTACAAACACACCGACACCTTCAGACGATTCGACAGCGCCCAACGACGCCATCGCCCAAGCCTTGCGCTTTTTGGGCACGGCGCACTGGCAGGCCACACTGCACACCAGCAATGCCGAAGCAGGCCCGCTGGATCAGCAGCGCCTACCCCTGCATGCCTTGAACAGCCGCCTGCACTATCACGATGGGCAGCTGCAGCTGCAAACCTTCGATTGGCAAACGGCGCCACAAGGCGGGCGCATTCAGGGCCAAGGCCACTATCAGGCGGCGCAGGGCTGGCACAGCCAGTGGCAGTTGCAACAACTGGATCTGGCCACCATGCACAGCGCCGTGCAGGCCGAGCCGCTGCAAGGCAGCATCCAGATCCGTTCCGACTTTTCCGATCAGCACACCCTCGCCAACGCACCGGTGGTGTTTGAGTCAGCCCTCCAGTCCCTTGCCGGCCGCAGCAAGAATTTGCTGCACTTCGACACCATCGCCCTGCAAGGCCGCTGGCACGAGCAGGAAGCGCAGCTCTCGCGCATATTGGTGCGCAGCCGGGGCGGCACGCTGCAAGGTCAGGCGCGCTACCACGTTGGCAAGCAAGCGGCACAAGCCGATTTGAGCCTGCAAGCGCCCGGCAGCAGCGGCCAGATCAAAGGGCAGCTCGCTGCCGATAGCGGCCAAGGGCAATTGCAGTTGAACGTAAGCAATTTGCACCAAACCAGCCAATGGCTACGCCCCTGGCCCGGCATGCAGTTTTTGCGCAGCCGCACGCTGGAAGGTGCGGCACGGCTCCATGCCAACTGGCGCGGCGGCTGGAGCAACAACGGGCAAAACCTGCAATTGCAGGCGCAGCTGCAAGCGCCGCTGCTCACCATGCAGCAAGCCGGGGCGAGCAACGCTCCCATCACCGTGCGCGCTGCCGATCTTTCGGTGCAGGGGCGTCTGGCCCATGCCCAACTGCGCGCCACCGGGCAAATGCAGCAAGGCAGCCGCACCATGCAGGTCAACGTCAACGGCCACGGCGGCAAGCGCAGCAACGGCTGGCAGGCGCAATTGCAAGCGCTGCAAGCACAACTGCGCGACACCCTGTACAAACAAAACTGGCAGGCCGATCTGGCCGAGCCTGTGCCCATCACCATCGCGCAAAGCAGCGACCGCTTGCAAGTGCGCACGGGCGCTTTCCTCATCCGCCTGCAGGGCCACACGGCAGCGGCCAGCACCGGTCCTACGAATACCACAAGCACATCGACGCAAGCCGCCAGCATTCAGGGCGAACCGCTGCTCTGGGTGCAGCAAGGCAACAGTTACCAAATCAGCAGCAAAGGCAGCATTCGCGGCCTGCCCTTGGCCTGGATAGAAGCGCTGGCAGCATCCGCCACGTTGGATCAATCCCTGGCAAGCAACATGCTGCTGGACGGCGCCTGGAATGTCGAACTGGGCCAGCGCCTGCAGCTGCAAGCCCATTTGGCGCGCAGCAGCGGCGACATCGTGATTCTGTCCGGCCAAGGCGGCCGGGTCGCCGCCGGCATCCGCAACGCCCGCATCGACGTGCAAAGCAGCGGCAACCAGATCGAAGCCCGCCTGCTTTGGGACAGTGCACAGGCAGGAAGCGCCAACGCCCAGCTAAGCACACGGCTGCAACGCACGGCATCGGGCTGGAGCCTGCCTGGCAGCGCCCCTTTGAGCGGCCAACTGCAAGCCAAGCTGCCGCGCGTGGGCGTATGGAATATGTTTGCCCCGCCCGGTTGGCGCCTGCGCGGCACGCTCGATACCCAAATCGCGCTGAGCGGCACGCTGCAATCGCCCCAACTGCACGGCACGCTGAATATGGATGATCTGGGCGTGCGCTCCATCGTCGATGGCATCGCCTTCTCGGGCGGACGCCTGCGCGCTCGCCTCAATGGTCAGCGCATGGATATCAGCGAGTTCAGCATGCAAGGCTCGCCAGCCCGCACGGGGCTGCTGGGCACACAGCGCATCGATGGCGGCTCGATCAACATCACCGGCTACACGCAATGGGGCGGCGGCGCAAATCTGCTGGATTCCATCCGCATGCAACTCACCGGCAAAATCAACCAGCTGCAACTGTTTACCCTGCCCGACCGGATGATTGCCCTCTCGGGCGACATCAACGCAGGCTTTACCGGCCGCAAGCTGACGCTGCGCAGCGGCCTGCTGGTCAATCGAGCCCTGATCGAGCTGCCCGATAGCAGCGCACCCACACTGGGAGACGACGTCGTCATCCTGCCCAGCCGCATACAGCGCACCGCAGAACAGGCGCAAACGGCTCAACCATCTGCCACGCCACGATCTACCGCAACACAGGCGACCCGCACAGCAGCAAACACCACCGCCCCTGCTTTGGGTGACGATGTGGTGGTGTTGGCACGCCCTGCTACTGCTACACCAGCTGCATCTGCCGCTGCGGCCACAGCGTCTCAACCCTCCGCAACAACCGCCCAAGCCGCTGCCACACCAGTGGCTCGGCAAACAGCGCCACGCCGCGCGGCTACCGGCACGACCACGGCAACCTCCGCCTCAGCGCGCTCATCCGCCGCTTCTGCTGACACTGGCAGCAATGCCCGCCCCAACCCGGCCATTGAGGCAGATATCCAGATCAGCATCGATCTGGGCAACAACTTCCGCGTGCGTGGCCGTGGGCTGGACACCCATCTCAACGGCAAACTCGGCGTAGTTGGCGGCCCCGGCATCAGCGACATGCCGCGCCTCACCGGTGTGATCCATACCGATCGCGGCACCTTCCGCGCCTACGGGCAAGATCTGGAAATCGAACGCGGAAGCATCATCTTTACAGGCGCAGCGGCCAACCCCCGGCTCGACATCGTGGCCTTGCGAGGCAACCTCGACATCCGCGTGGGCGTACGTATTTACGGCACGGCACAACAGCCGACCGTGCAACTCTTCTCCGACCCCGCCATGCCCGACTCAGAACGTCTGTCGTGGCTGGTGCTGGGGCGCTCCTCTGACAGCGCAGCCGACGCCGCCCTGCTGCAACAAGCCGCCATGGCCTTGCTCGGCGGCGACAGCCGCAGCATCACCGGCAGCCTGGCTGATGCCTTGGGCTTGGACGACGTCAATTTCAAAGGCGGCGACAGCCTCAGCACCAGCAGCGTCACGCTGGGCAAACGCTTCGGCAAAAACTTCTACGTCACTTACGAAAAAGGGCTGGATGCCACTATGGGCACCCTGTACTTCTTCTTCGACATCAGCCGCAAACTGAAACTGCGCGCCCAAACCGGACAACAAAGCGCGCTGGATCTGATCTACACCGTCAACTACGATTGAGCCAGCGGCTGACTGCGGCATAATGCGCACAGCCGCACACGCTGCGGTTTGCCGCCGCCGTAGTTCAACGGATAGAACGAGCGCCTCCTAAGCGCTAGATACAGGTTCGATTCCTGTCGGGGGCGCCAGGGATGTGATCGGGGAATCAAAAAACCGCCTTAAACCCGCATATCGCCTCCCACGGCAAATTGCATCTTGTCTGCTGACAGACAAGCACACGCAAAAAAATACCGCCTTTTCAGGCGGTATTTTTCATGGCGGCATTCTTTCCTTTGCAACGATCCAGATGCCCATTCCGTGCGGCACCTTTTTATGGTGCGGCAGAGGCGGGCACAGATGCCGCAGCCGCCGGTGCGGTGGCTGCTGGTGTTGTCGCCGCCGTCGCGGGTGTTGCAACAGCGGGTGCGTTGGCTGCACCTGCTGCCGCAGGCACCGTCCAGCCGCCGCCCAGCGCCTTGTACAACGCCACCTGGTTCAGGCGCTCCAGCAGGCGGGTTTGCACTAGCGCCTGTTCTGCAGAGAACAGGGTGCGTTGGGCATCCAGCAACTGCAGGTAGCTGGCAATGCCATTGCGGTAGCGCAGTTCCGACAGGCGATAGGCTTCGCGGCTGGCGGTCGCTTGCGCTTCCAGCGCGGTCAACTGGTCACCCAAGGTGGCGCGGCCTGCCAAGGCGTTGGCCACTTCGCTGAATGCCGTTTGAATGGCTCTTTCATACTGCGCCAATGCAATATCCCGGCTGGCTTCAGACGCCCGCAAATTGCCGTGCAGACGCCCCCAGTCGAAAATGGGCAACGTAATCTGCGGCCCAAACGACCAGACGCGAATACTGCTGCTACTGCTGAACAGATTGTCCGCTTCACTGCTGAGGCGGCCAAACGAACCTGTGAGCGACACCCGCGGGAAGAAGGCCGCCCGCGCCGCGCCGATATTGGCGTTGGCAGCGATCAGTTGTTGTTCAGCCGCGCGGATGTCGGGCCGCTCCAGCAACACATCAGAAGGCAAGCCCACCGCCA
>JAGOGU010000125.1 GCA_017996515.1 Allobrachymonas sp. | reverse complement strand
TCAGAACCCTTGTTGCCATGCAGACTGCCTTTCCATGTCCGAGCACCTTTCTCCCACCCCCTTCCCTCTTGTGATTGCCACCCGGCAAAGCCGTTTGGCTTTGTGGCAGGCGCACCATGTGCGGGGGATGCTGCTGGCCCTGGGGCACCAGCAGGTGCAGATCTTGGGGCTGACGACCGAAGGCGACCGCGTGTTGGACCAGCCGCTGAGTGAGATCGGCGGCAAGGGCCTGTTTATCAAGGAAATCGAATACGCCTTGCAGGATGGGCGCGCCGACATCGCCGTGCATTCGCTCAAAGACGTGCCCATGCAGCTGCCTGACGGTTTCAGGCTGGCCTGCGTGCTGGAGCGCGAAGACCCGCGCGATGCCTGGGTATCGCCCCAATACGCCAGCCTGCACGATGTGCCTGTGGGCGGTACGGTGGGCACCTCCAGCCTGCGGCGTGCGGCGCAATTGCGCGTTTTGCGGCCTGATGTGCGCATGGTATCGCTGCGTGGCAATGTGGATACCCGCCTGCGCAAGCTGGACGAAGGCCAGGTCGATGGCATTGTGCTGGCCGCCGCCGGGTTGAAACGCCTGGGGCTGGAAAAGCGTATTCGCCAATGGCTGGAGCCAGATGTGATGTTGCCCGCAGCCGCACAGGGCGCGTTGGCGATAGAAATTTGTGCCGATCGGCTGGATCTGCTGCCGGTGCTGGCACCGTTGATGCACCAGCCCAGTTATTTGCAGGTGTGCGCCGAGCGGGCGGTGAGCCAGGCGCTGGGGGGAAGTTGCGCTGTGCCGCTGGCCGCCTATGCCACGAGCGTGGGCCATGCCATGCAGCTGCAGGCCGCCTGGGGCATGCCAGACGGGCGCATGCTGCGCGCCCGGGCCGAGGAAGAGTGCGCCACGCCACAACAGGCCGAGCAATTGGGGTATGCCGTGGCGCAGCAGTTGATAGCGCAAGGCGCAACGGTCGAAGGCCTGATGCAGCCTGATGCAGGCTGATTCGCCAACCATGCTGCATCCCCTTGTGATCACCCGGCCCGCAGGGGCTGCACAGGCATGGCAGGCCGCTTTGCAGCCGCAGTTGCATGGCAGAGCCTGCCATGTGTTGCCCTTGATCCATATCACGCCGCTGGCTGCGTCGCTCTTGCGGCCGTATTGGCAGGCGCTGGATCAGTGGCAGGCCGTGCTGTTTGTCAGCCCCGCGGCGGTTGCGCATTTTTTTGCCGCCCAGCCCGATGCCCGACAGCGCTGGCAGGCGCTGGCCATGCGCGCCTGGGCGGTAGGCCCTGGTACACGGCGGGCGCTGCTGGATGCCGGCGTGCCTGCCAACCTGATCGACAGCCCGCCAGACGAAGCGCCGCAATTCGATTCCGAAGCCCTCTGGCCGTGGATTCAACCGCAGCTGGCGCAGGCTGTGCGCAGCGGCAAGAAAATTTTGCGGGTACGCGGTACCGACCAGCCCGCCACAGCCCCGTCGGCAACGGACGCCGGCGGAGAGCTGTGTGCCGGCCAGGGGCGTGATTGGTTGGAGTGCGCCATGCAGCAGGCGGGCGTGGGTGTTCACAGCGTAGCGGCCTATTGCCGCCAAGCGCCGGTATGGGATGCCGAGCAAACCCGAGCCGCCCATGCCTTGGCGGGCGCACCGGCGGTTTGGCTGTTCAGCAGTGGCTTGGCGGTACAGCATTTGGCAGACCAATTTCCCGGTAGGGATTGGGCGTACGCCAGCGCACTGGCTACGCATGCGCGCATTGCACAGCGGGCGCAGGCACTGGGGTTTGGGCGGGTGTTGAGCTGCCGCCCCACGGTAGATGACGTGGGGCATTCGCTACAATTCTGCCCATGAATCATTGGCCGGAAAACCATTCGCCAGACAGCGTGGCAGCGGCGTCACCAGCCGGGGGCACCGCTGCCGAAGCACCGAGCCATGCGGGCTCTGGGCAGGCGTCTGCGCCGTTGTCGCGCCGTGCCCGTTTGGGGCTGGTGGCCGGCTGGGGGCTGGCGCTGGTCGCCATCGTGGCCGTGGCGCTGATGGGGCGCAGCCAGCTGCAGCTGCGTGAGCAAATGGCGCAAAATCTGGCGCGGCTGGGTTCGCAAACGCGCGATCTGAGCTTGCAATTGCAACTGGCTACTCAGCAGGGCGAGCAAATGCGGGCGCGTGCCGCCCTGCTCGAAGAAAAAGTGGCCGCATTCGATGCCCGGCGCTCGCAGGCCGATGCCGTGCTGCAAACGCTGGCCAACTCGCAGCAAAGCATCATGCTGGCCGATATGCGCGCCTCCTTGCAAACCGCGCAGCAACAGGCACAGCTAACGGGTAATGTGCAGCCTTTGCTGCTGACGCTGGCCGAAGCCGAGCAGCGTCTGGTCACACAGCGTCAGCCCAGGCTGGTTGCGGCACATCAGGCCGTGGTGCAAGACCTGGCAAAACTCCGCTCCACACCTGCGTTGGATGTGACGCAGGTGTTGGCCGATTTGGATCATCTGCTGCAGCGCGTGGATGCCTTGCCCTTGCAGGGCAATGCCATACCTTCCTTGCAGGCCGCACCAACGAGCAAAAAGCCTGTAGCGCTAGAGCCCCAATCGCGCTGGCTGCGGTTGTGGCAAAGCGTGAAAGAAAGCATGATGCAACTGGTGCGGGTGCGTACCGTCTCCAGCACTAGCGCGGCGCTGATCGCGCCGGAGCAGACCGTGTACGTGCGTGAACATTTGCGCCAGCGCCTGCTCAACGCCCGCATGGCGTTGCTGGTGCGCCAGTCTGATGCCGCCCGGCGTGATCTGGACGCTGCGGCGACCTTGCTGGATCAGTATTTCGATGGCCAAACGCCCGCGGTGCAGTCGGCGCAACAAACCTTGCAGCAAGTCGCGCAACAGGCGCGTATGAGCGAACCGCCCGGCATTGCCCGTGCCTTGCAGGCGCTGGCCGCCGCCGAAGAACACACGGCAGTCGCAGCCATACCGGCCGCGCCCGCTTCAGCCGCCAGCCACTGATCATGCGTGCCTTGCTGTGGTTTTTGTTTTTGGCAACGCTGGCGGTCTTGCTGTCGTTGTTGATGGGCGGCAACCAGCCTGTGGTGACCATTTACTGGCCGCCCAACAAGGCCATTGATTTTTCGCTCAATTTTGCCGTGTTGGCCTTGGTAGGAATTTTCCTGCTGCTGCAAGTGTTGCTGCGGGCTTCTGCGTTGTTGCGCACTTTGCCGCAACAGGCGCGCCGCTGGCGCATGCGGCAGCGCGAGCGCGCCATGCACGGGCATTTGCTCAATGCCTTGTCGCACTATCTGGCCGGACGCTTTGCCCGGGCGCGCAAACTGGCGCAGCAGGCGTTGCAGCAAGAGGCCGAGTTGCACGACGATGGCGTGCACGCCGGGCAAGACGTGCCCGCCTTGCCTTATCGCATGCAGTTGCGGGCGCTGGCGCATTTCCTCATGGCGCAAGGCAGCCATGCCTTGCAAGACATTCCAGAGCGCGACAAATCCATGCAGGCGGCGCACGAAGCGGCCGAAGCCGCACGCGGAGACGCCGCGCTCGAAACCCGCGAAGGCTTGCGCTTGCGCACGGCGCGCTGGCTGCTGGACGACCATGCGCCCCAGCAGGCTTTGCAGCAACTGAATGACTTACCCAAAGGCACGGCGCGGCGCATTCAGGCATTGCGGCTGCGTTTGCAAGCGGCGCACCAGTTGGGCAAGGCCGAATTGGCGTTGGAAACAGGCCGCGCACTGGTGCGCCACAAGGCATTTTCGCCCGAGGCCAGCCGAGTGCTGATGGCCAAATTGGGCAGTGAGCTGATCGCTTCGGCGTGCGACCCCGCGCAGTTGTTGCGCATGTGGGCGCAGCTGGAGCCTGATGAACGCGCCCAGCCCGAAGTGGCTTTGCAAGCCGCCGGGCGCATGCTGGCGCTGGGCGGTGCGGCAACGCAGGCGCGCGCGTGGTTGCTGCCTGTTTGGGAGCAGTACACGCACGATCCGCAGGCGCTTACCGACGCACAACGCAGCCGCCTGCTGGCCACCTTGGACGGCACAGGCGACGCCAACATCGAGACCGAATGGTTGGAGCGCATTGAGCAGGCGCATTTGCGCCATCCGCAGCAGCCCGCCTTGCGTTACCTTATGGGCATGGTGTGCATGCAGCGCCAGTTGTGGGGCAAAGCGCAATTGCTGCTGCGGCAGGCCGTGCGCGATCTGCACGACGAGCCTGTTTTGCTGCGCAATGCCTGGCGAGCCTTGGCCGTGTTGGCCGAACAGCGGGGCGATGCCGCTGAAGCCGCAGCGGCCTGGAAGCAGGCCGCGTTGGTGGATTGATCTTTGCGCCGTAAATCGGGCGAGGCAAAGTCACCCGTTGCGCGGTAAAGCGCCTAACCAGATAAGCAGGCAAACAAACAAGCAGGCTGCTGGCTGATGCTGGTTGTGGCGCAATCGGCAGCCTTCATCCTCGCACCAACAAACGCAAGCAATACCTGTGATGCTTGGCGTTCGGATGCTTTGGCATTCTGGTGCTTGCGCAGCAGCCAGTCGTTTCACGTTTTTATGCTTTGGGCTTTTTGGCCGGGCGGCAGTAGCCGTCTTTTTGCGTGAGCTTGCCGCGCACCACGGTCAGCGCGTTGGCAGGGGTGTCACGCCCGACTACGCTGCCTGCGCCGACTGTGCCGCCCGCGCCAATGGTGACGGGCGCTACCAGCACGCTGTTGCTGCCGATGTGAACATCGGCCTCGATCACGGTGCGGTGTTTGTTGGCGCCGTCGTAATTGGCGGTGATGCTGCCTGCGCCATAGTTCACGCGCTCGCCTACGGTGGCATCGCCCAGGTAGGCCAGGTGGTTGGCCTTGGCGCCTTTGGCCAGCGTGGAG
>JAGOGU010000009.1 GCA_017996515.1 Allobrachymonas sp. | reverse complement strand
CGTGCGCACTGGGGGCAATGCCCATGCGTAAATTCTCGGCCAGGGCCTGCATGCTGCTGGAAAGTACCAGCTTGCCGCCATCAATGAACCAGATATGGCTCAAGATGCTTTCCAGATCATGCGCCTGGTGGGTGCTGATGAGCACGGTGCGCGTGGTGTGTTCGGGCAGTGCCATGAGCTTGCGGAACTGGCTGCGGCTCACGATATCCAGCCCATTGGTGGGTTCGTCCATCAGCAGCACGGGCGTGTGGGTGGCCAGTGCAAAGGCAATGGTGGCTTTCTTTTTTTGCCCCAGACTCATGGCGCCAAAAGCCTGCTCCTGCGGCACTTCCAGCTCTTGCAGATAGGTGTCGAAATGGGCGGCGTCAAAACGGGGGTAAAACGCCGCGTGGGTATCGCGCAAAGCGATGGGGGTGAGGTTGGGCAGGTGAAATTCTTCGGGCAGGATGTAGATTTGCTCCAGAAACTCTGCCGCCCGCTTGCGAGGCACATGGCCCAGCACTTCCACACGGCCCGCGCTGGGGGTGAGCAGGCCGCACAGCAATTTCAGTAACGTGGATTTGCCGCTGCCGTTGCGGCCAAACAGGCCGTAAATACCCGGTGCGTTTAGTTGCGCGCAAAAATGGCTGAACAAGGGCTGTCGACCATAGGCAAATGCCAGTTGGTCAAGCAACAGGCGCGGCGGGGTGTTGCTGGGGTGGTGGCTTGGATTCATAAAAGGATAGGCGAAATATGGCATGCGCAGCATAGCGTATGCGAGCATACGAATGATAGCCAACGTAAAGACTGTGGAGCTATCAGGGAAGTAGAAGACAGCGGCGCGGAGGAGGTGGCTTATGCCTCTTGCAGCAATTGCTGCACCACTTGTGCAACGCCGATGCTGGCGCGTTCGGCAATCACCTGCACGCCCGGCAGTGTGGCGGCGGGGTGGGGGTCGATCAGCCAGATGCGCGCATGCGCAGGCGCGTAGTGCAGCAAGCCGGCGGCGGGGTACACCTTGAGCGATGTGCCAATGACCAGCACCACATCAGCTTGCTCGATCCATGCGGCGGCGTCTTCAATCAAGGGTACAGCTTCGCCAAACCAGACGATATGCGGGCGCAGCATGAAGCCTTGCGGGTCGCAGTCTTGCAGGGTCTGATCCTGGTGCCAGTCGATCACGTAACGGGCGTCAGCCGTGCTGCGCAGTTTGGTCAGCTCGCCGTGCAGATGCAAAACCTGGGTGCTGCCGGCGCGTTCGTGCAGGTTGTCCACATTTTGCGTCACGATGTGCACATTCCATGCCGATTCAAGCTCTGCCAGCGCCAGATGCGCCGCATTGGGTTGCACCAAGGGCAGCTGGCGGCGGCGGGCATTGTAAAAATCAATCACAAGTTGCGGGTTGCGGGCAAACGCCTCGGGCGTGGCAACATCTTCCACGTGGTGCCCTTCCCACAGGCCGCCCGCGCCTCGAAAGGTTGGGATGCCGCTGTCGGCGCTGATGCCCGCGCCGGTTAACGCCACACAGGTTTTTTGCTTCATGGTTTGTTGGAGAGTGAGTGGCGCATGTTCGAACTAACGGGTTGGGTGGGACAAGTCATCATGAACGTTTGCCGCGTTTAGGCGTTGCAGAGCGAGATGCTTTTTTCCCCGTTTTGGCGACGGGTTTGCCCGTTGCCGCGCGGCTGCCGCGGGCGCGGGCGGGTGCTGGGGTGGCACTGCCCGTTGTGTGGCGATAGCCTTTGCCGCCGTTTTTACTGCTGTTTTTGCTGCGCTGGCTGGGTTGCCAAACCTGTTCTTCCTGCGCAGGCCGTTCATCCATGGCGCTATCGCCGTTGGGTTCAAGCGCTTGCTGGCGTTTACCGCTGGTGCGCTTTTTGCCGGATGCGGCTTGTTGCAGCACCTCTTGCCCGGCGCGTGCCAGGCGAAAGTCGATGCGCCGGCCATCCAGATCGACGCGGATCACCTGCACCCGCACGCTTGAGCCCAGCGCAAAGCGCACGCCCGTGCGTTCACCGCGCAGCTCCTGGCGCGCTTCGTCGAATTTGAAGTAATCGCCGCCCAGTTCGGTGATGTGTACAAGCCCTTCGACAAACATCGATTCCAGCGTGACGAACAGGCCAAAGCTGGTAACGGTAGTGACCGTGCCGTTGAATTCTTCGCCCAGAAAGTCGCGCATGTACTTGCATTTGAGCCACGCTTCCACATCGCGGCTGGCCTCGTCGGCGCGGCGTTCGTTGGCGCTGCAATGCAGGCCGGCGGCTTGCCAGGCCTGCAACTCGGCCGTCTGCTTTTTGCTTTTGGCTGTGGGTTGTTGCGCACGATTGGCGCCATTTTTTTGCAGCCGCTGGCTGAGTTTGGCTTGTGCCTCGCCCGGCGTGGGCAGGGTAGGGAGATGGTATTTTTCGCCACGCAAAATCGCTTTGATGACGCGGTGCACCAGCAGATCGGGGTAGCGCCGAATGGGGCTGGTGAAGTGCGTATAAGACGCGTACGCCAAGCCAAAGTGGCCGCTGTTGTAAGGGCTGTAAATGGCTTGCTGCATGCTGCGCAACAGCATGGTGTGTACCTGCTCGGCATCGGGCCGGTCTTTGGTGGCTTCGGCAATTTCGGCCAGCTCACCGGGCGTGGGCTCATCGCTTACATGGGCGTTGATGCCCAGCATGCGCAGGTAGTTGCGCAGAATTTCCACTTTTTCGGGTGTTGGGCCTTCGTGGATGCGATACAACCCCGGTTGCTTGCCGCGCGTGATGAAGTCGGCCGCGCACACATTGGCCGCCAGCATGGCTTCTTCGATCAGTTTGTGGGCGTCGTTGCGGATGCGCGGAATGATCTTTTCTATACGACCGTTTTCGTCGCATACGATCTGGGTCTCGACCGTTTCCAGATCCATGGCACCGCGGCGCTCGCGGGCGCTTTGCAGGGCCTGGAAGATGCTGTGCAGATGCAGCAGGTCGTTCACGCGCGCGGCGTGCTTACGCGCCTCAGGCCCCTTGGTGTTGGAGAGGACGGCCGCCACCTCGGTGTAAGTGAGGCGAGCGTGGCTGTGCATCACGGCGGGGTAGAACTGGTAGGCGTAGATCTCGCCTTCGGCCGTGATGAGCATGTCGCACACCATGCACAGCCGATCCACATCGGGATTGAGCGAGCACAAGCCGTTGGAGAGCTTTTCGGGCAGCATCGGTATCACGCGGCGCGGAAAATACACGCTGGTAGCGCGCTCGTAGGCATCTATATCAATGGCGTTGCCGTTTTGCACATAGTGGCTCACGTCGGCAATGGCCACCAGCAGGCGCCAGCCGGTTTTGGCCGATTTGCCACGGCCGCTGAGCACGGCGGGCGTGCCGTACACGGCGTCATCAAAATCGCGGGCGTCTTCGCCGTCAATGGTCACGAGGGGAATGTCTGTCAGATCGACTCGCCCCGCCCAGTCGGTTGCGTGCACGGTGGCGGGCAGCGCCTTGGCCTGCTGCAAACAGGCATCAGAAAAGATATGCGGCACGCCGTATTTGCGCACGGCGATTTCGATCTCCATGCCGGGGTCGTCCATATCGCCCAGCACCTCGATCACGCGCCCCACGGGTTGGCCGTACAGGGCGGGCGGCTCGGTCAGCTCAACCACCACGACCTGACCTGGCTGGGCATCGGCCAGCGCACTCTGGGGCAGGATGATGTCTTGACCGTAGCGTTTGTCTTCCGGCGCCAGCAGCCAAATGCCGTTTTCTTGCAACAGGCGGCCGATGATAGGTTGGGGGTTGCGCTCGATGATTTCGAGCACGCGCCCTTCGCTGCGGCCTTTGCGGTCGTATTTGCTGATGCGCGCCTTGACGCGGTCGCGGTGCAGCACGGCGCGCATTTCGTTGGGCGGAAGATACAGATCGGCCGAGCCGTCGTCTGGCACGACAAAACCATGCCCGTCTCGGTGCCCTTGTACGGTGCCAACGATTTCTTTTGAAAATTCTTTCATGCTTTTTGTTTTTCGTTCAATTTTTTGATATGATTCGCGCTTCTTCGGTGAAGCCCAGGTGGCGGAATTGGTAGACGCACTAGTTTCAGGTACTAGCGCTGAGAGGCGTGGAGGTTCGAGTCCTCTCCTGGGCACCAGAGATAGATTCTAGCGAGTTACGCTGAAATTACATCAAACCCCGTCAGTTTTGGCTCACGGGGTTTTTTGTTGCCCTCTTGCCGAAGGGGCATGATGCAAGCGCCAGCAGGCATCATCAAACGGGTGCCCCATCCCGTCAGACCGAGAGAATACGAGATGGCGGAGAGAGGACATTATCCGATGTATAAAAGGGCCGATACGTGACGGAATGGGGTCTTATGGCTTGTGCCAGAGCATGCCATTTAACCCAAAGGCTGCAATCGGTCGCATAATGCAGCCATGATGACGGATGCACTTTCCCCTACAGGCTCAAATTCTTCTGGCCCTCCTCCACTTGGGGATTCTTCCTCTTTTTCCAAGTCTCGCCGAGCTGTATCGGGCCCTATCGATTGGCAGCGGCTGGCCAAATGGTTGTTGCTTGATCGCGTGATCAGCGTGGATGAGCACGAGCGGATCGTGACGCGCTGTTCGGTCATGGAAAGCAGCCAGCACCCGCTGGTGCGGCTGGCACAGCTGGACATTGCCCGCGAAAGCGATGGCAGAAAACTTGATATTGAAGACTTGACGCGCTTTCTGGCAAAGCGGGCGCACCTGCCATATTTGCGCATTGACCCGCTCAAGGCGGATTTGGGCAGGGTGTCGGATGCCATGAGCCTGGCCTATGCCGAGCGCCACAAGGTGTTGCCCGTTCAGGTTTCGCCGCAAGAGATGGTGGTAGCTACGTCCGAGCCATTCGAGACCGATTGGATTGGCGAGGTTGAGCGCCAAACCAGACGCAAAGTCAAGCTGGTGGTGAGCAGTCCCCTGGAGATTGCACGCTACACCACCGAGTTTTACACCTTGTCCAAATCGGTGTTGGCCGCGACCAAATCTGGCGGCAACAGCAATATCACCAATTTCGAGCAGTTGGTTGATCTGGGCAAGAACAAGAATCTCGATGCCAACGACAAGGGCGTGGTGCAGCTGGTGGATTGGCTGTGGCAGTACGCGTTTGAGCAACGTGCCAGTGATATCCATCTGGAGCCGCGCCGCGATCAGGCGGTGGTGCGTTTTCGCATCGACGGCGTATTGCATACCGTGTACCAGATTCCCAGCGGGGTACAGGCGGCCATGACGGCGCGCATCAAACTGTTGGCGCGCATGGATGTGGTGGAGCGCCGCCGCCCGCAAGATGGGCGCATCAAAACACGCAATGCGCAGGGCGACGAGGTGGAGATGCGCCTTTCCAGCATGCCCACGGCTTTTGGCGAAAAGCTGGTGATGCGTATTTTCGACCCTAGCGCGGTGGTCAAAACCTGGGATGCGCTCGGCTTTTCGCGCCATGACGAGCAGCGCTGGGAGCAGCTTGTCAAGCATGCGCACGGCATTGTGCTGGTGACGGGGCCTACCGGGTCGGGCAAAACCACTACGCTGTATTCCACGCTCAAGCGGCTGGCGACAGAAGAAGTCAATGTGGCCACGATCGAAGACCCGATCGAGATGATCGAGCCGTCTTTCAACCAGACACAGGCGCAGCCGCAGTTGGACTTTGGTTTTGCCGAAGGGGTGCGCACGCTGATGCGGCAGGATCCCGACATCATCATGGTGGGCGAAATTCGCGATCTGGAAACGGCTGATATGGCCATTCAGGCCGCGCTGACGGGGCACTTGGTGCTTTCTACCCTGCACACCAACGATGCGCCATCGGCCATTACGCGCCTGATTGAATTGGGCGTGCCCAGTTATCTGATCAATGCCACGCTTTTGGGTGTGCTGGCGCAGCGGCTGACGCGCACCTTGTGCCCGCATTGCCGCCAACCCGATGAAAACGGCGAGCAAAAAGCGCGATTGACCGAGGCGATCAGGCCATGGAACCTCACGGGTGAATACGGTGGTTACCGCGCCGTGGGTTGCCTGGAGTGCCGCATGACAGGCTATCGCGGGCGCACGGGCATTTACGAGCTGCTGACGATCAGCGAAGACTTCAAGGCACTGGTAACGCCCCAGCCGGATATTGATGCCTTGCGTCGCCAGGGCATGCGCGACGGCATGCGTCCGCTGCGTCTGTCTGGCGCATTGCGCGTGGCCGATGGCAGCACCACGTTGGAAGAGCTGCTCTCCACTACGCCCGATGTGCAGTGGGCATCTGCCCTCAAAGAATCGAGCTGATTAGTCAGCAGGTTGCCCATGCGTACCTTGCGTTATGTGTTGGGACTTGTATGGGCCAGCTTCAGCAAGTGGCAGGATGACAACTGCCTGCGCCATGGGGCTGCGCTTTCATACTACATGGTGCTGAGCCTGGCGCCGCTGCTGGTGATTCTGGTAGGGCTGATTGGTATTTTCTTTGGTCAGGGTGCGGCGCACGAGCAACTGGTGCAGGCAGCGGTTAATCTGGCGGGCGACAAGGCCGGGGTATTGGTCGATGCCTTATTGCTGGCGACCAAACGCCCAGCCGAAGGGACTATGGCATCGTTGCTGGCTTTGGTTTTTTTGCTGGTTGGGGCAACCGGTGTATTGGTCGAGCTGCGTGAGGCGCTTGACCACATCTGGATGGTGCCGCCTGCGCGCAACAAACAGCAAACCTGGCTGCAAATCACGCGCGAAATATTCGTGACGCGCGTGTTCACCTTCGGTATTTTGCTGGCGATCGGCCTGTTGCTGATGGCATCGCTGCTGCTGTCAGCCATGGTGCGCATTTTCGAGCGCTGGGCGCAGCCTTACACGCCAAATGCTTTGCTATCGCTGGGCGTTATTCAACCCTTGTTGTCGTTTTTGCTGCTGCTGTTTTTGCTGATTACCGTGATGCGTTGGCTACCGTCGCGGCGCCCGTCGTTGCGCATGGTGTTGCCGGGTGCCATGCTGGCGGCCGTGCTGTTTCAGGTGGGCAAAATCGTGATTGGCATTTATCTGAGTTCCACTTTCACGGCATCGGTTTATGGCGCGGCGGGTTCGGTGGTGGCGCTCATGATCTGGGTGTATTACTCCTCTCTGATCGTTCTGTTTGGCGCCGAGGTTTCCTGGGTGTTGCACGTCACGCCCAAGAGCCAATGGCCCGGTTCGGCTGCATATCAACGCGCCTATCACGCAGCCTTGATGATTCGGCAGCAGCAAATCGTCCGCCTGGCCGAAGAGAGCGAAAAAGCCGACCGGGGGTGAAGCGGTCTTGGTGCCTTCGACGCAGACAGCGTGGGCACGGTTACATTTATTTGCCAGGTAGTGGCGATGTGCTTAACCCCGTTGGGGATGGTTCATCGTTTCATGATGCAGTTTGAACGTACAGGAGATCCATTCATGCATGCTGGAAGAAAAAAACGCGCGATCGCAGGAATGTTTGTGGCCGCTACGGTAACGGCTATCGCCACAGGCGTATGGGCACAGGCGCAGCAACCACAACAAACGCAGACAAACCCTGCCCGCCGCATGGGGCAGCAAACGGTGCCCCCCTCTACACCACCTGCAACGGGCACGTTGCGGCCCTGGTTGCAGGTGGCCGATGCGCAGCAACCCGTGAGGCTGTCGGGCCTGCACGTGCAAGGCCAGGTGGTTGGCGAAGTGGCGCGCACCACGCTGGAAATGCATTTCCACAACCCCAACAACCGCGTGCTGGAAGGGCAGTTGCAATTCCCGCTGCTTCCCGGGCAGGAAGTGACCGGCTTTGCGCTGGATATAGATGGTGTTTGGCGTGATGCCGTGCCGGTAGAAAAAACCAAGGGCCGGCAGGTGTTTGAAGACGTGACTCGCGCTCAAATTGATCCGGCTTTGCTGGAGCAGACACAGGGCAACCAGTTCAGGCTGCGCGTATACCCCTTGCCCGCCAACGGGCAGCGCCGTGTGCGCGTCACCATCACGGAGCGCTTGCAGGCCGATGCAGGCGGGCAGGCCCACTGGCGCCTGCTGCTGCCAGCGGGCGAGCAGCTGGATCAATTCTCGGGCCAGCTGATGGTGCAAGGCTTGCGCTCGCAGCAGGTGCGCACCGTGCAGGGTTTGCAGGGCCAGCCGGCCGCCGTGTGGCGCGAGCAAGCGCAGGGCATGCAATTGCAGTGGCAGCGTGGCGGCTATCGTGTTGTGCAGCAGCGGGCAGGCCAGGCGCAAGCGGCGTTGGAGTTTGCTGTGGCCTTGCCGCAGGCGCCTGCGGTGCTGAGCGAAACGCGAGCCGACACGAACTATTTTTATGTGGATGTACAGGCTCCGCACAAGCTGGCCGTGCCGCGCAAAGCGCCGCAAGACATTGCTTTGGTGTGGGACGCGTCTGGCTCGGGTGCCTCGCGCGACCATGCCAGCGAATGGGCGTTGCTGGACGCCTACTTCAAAGCCATTGGCAACACCCGCGTGCATCTGACGCTGGCGCGTGACACAGCCGAGCAGGCAGGTAGTTTTACCGTGCAGGACGGTGATTGGTCTGCCCTGCGCCAGGCGCTGCAAGCCGTGGCTTATGACGGTGCCACTTCAGTCGCTGCCTTGCAGCCAGCTGCCCGCGCCGATGTGGCGCTGCTGTTTACCGATGGCATGCTGAACTATGGGGTGCAATCGCCCGCAAATGCAAATGCAACCACGCCCATGCTTGTGGTGCACGCTTCTACCAGCGGCGATGTGCCGCGGTTGCAGCAGGTGGCACGCAGCAGTGGCGGTGCTTATGTCGATTTGATGCAGCTGGATGCCAGGCAGGGCGCGCGCCTGTTGCAGATGCAACCCTTGCGCCTGCTCAAGGTTGAGGGTAATGGCTTGCGCGAATTGGTTGCCAGCCCGGTCAATGCCCAAGGCCGGTTGGCGGTGGCAGGCCAGCGCATGGCACAGGTCGGCGGATCGGGAGATACGCTGCGCCTGCATTGGCAATTGCCCGACGGCAGCGTGCAGCAGCAAGCCATTGCATTGCCACGGCAACCCTCAGCCCATGCGTGGGCGGCCAGCCTGTGGGCACGCTTGATGGTGGACGAGTTGTCGGCCAACTACCAGGCCAATCGGCAAAAAATTACCGAATTGGGCAAGCAGTTTACCCTGCTGACGCGCACCACCTCGCTGATCGTTCTGGACAACGTGCAAGACTATGTGCGTCACGACATTGAGCCGCCGCAGCCGTTGCAGGATGAATATGCGCGCATCAAGGCGCAGCAGAAACTGCAATTGCAGCAGGACGAAAAACGGCACCTGGATAACATTGCCCGCCGGTTCGAAGACAAGCAGGCGTGGTGGCGCAAAGACTTTCCCAAAGGGCCGAGACCTAAGCCGCAGCCAGAGAAAGAGCAGGGACTTGCGCGCAGTCGCGCAGAGATGGCCATGTCAGCAATGCCTGCGCCGATGGCAGCGGCTGCACCGTCGACAGAGATGCTGGAGATGCGGCGAGAGGATGTTGCCATGGATGCTGCAATGCATGTTGGCAGTGCCCAATCGTTTGCCAGCAAACAATCGGCCCAATCGGGTGCCGCGGCAGCCCATATCCAATTGAAGAAATGGATGCCCGATTCGCCGTATGCGCGCCGTTTGCGTGCGGCCGCGGCCGATGAGGCGTATGCCGTGTACCTGTCCGAGTTGCCCAATTACCGCAACAGTACGGCGTTTTATCTGGATGCCGCCGACATCTTCTTTGAGAAAAAGCAGCCCGAATTGGCGCTGCGTATTCTGTCGAACCTAGCGGAAATGGATCTGGAAAATCGCCATGTGTTGCGCATTCTGGGCTATCGCCTGCTGCAAGCGGGGCGGGCGGATTTGGCTATCCCGGTGCTCGAAAAAGTGCTGGATCTGGCGCCGGATGAGCCTCAGTCTTGGCGCGACATCGGCTTGGCGCGGGCGCAGGCCGGGCAAAACCAGCAGGCGGTGGATGCGCTGTACGAAGTGGTGAGGCGGCCTTGGCACAACCGCTTCCCCGATGTGGAGCTGATTGCGCTAGCCGAGCTGAATGCCATCGTGGCGCGCAGTGCGCAGCCGCTGGACACCAGCGCGGTAGATCCGCGGTTGCTCAAAAACCTGCCGCTGGATTTGCGCGTGGTGCTGAGCTGGGATGCGGACAATACCGACATTGACTTGTGGGTGACCGACCCCAATGGGGAAAAGGTGTTTTATGCCAATGCGCTCAGTTATCAGGGCGGGCGTATTTCGCGCGACTTTACCGGCGGCTATGGGCCGGAAGAGTTTTCGCTCAAGCACGCCAAGCCGGGCAAATACCGGGTGCAGGCAGAGTTTTACGGCCACCGGCAGCAGATTGTGGCGCCCGCGACCACCTTGCAGCTGGAGCTGTTTACCAACTACGGCAAACCTGCGCAGCAGTCGCGCGCAATCACGTTGCGATTGGCGGGCCAGAAAGAAGTGGTGGATGTGGGCGAGTTCGAGGTGGACGCCCAAGGCCGCTTGAAATAAGCAGCAGCGGTACGTGTTCTGTATGGGCGTTGTCGGCGCTGAACCGCAAGGATGGCGCCGCTTGCCCATGCGGTAGCAGCAGGTTCTGCGCTTGGCAAGGCCTGGTGATGGGGGGCGGCAGTTGCCGCTGCTGCCGCAATCGCTGCCGCTATTGCGCGTTTGAACAGAGTTGATGAGCGCACTTGGCTATACCTTGGCTTTGTCGCAGGTGTGGGAATAGAGGCTTATGTGCTTATGCGCTGGCAATCACCGCGAACAGGTCTTGCTGCAATTGGTCGCGCAGCTGTGGCCGTTGCAGGGCTTCGCCTTCGATCAAAAACGTGTCTTCCACCCGTTCGCCCATGGTCGATATTTTGGCCAGTTGCACGCTGATGCCGTGTTGGGTGAGTGTGCGGGCGATCTGGTAGAGCAGGCCTGGGCGGTCGCTGGCGTGAATGGTCAGCCGCCAGCGCGCGTTTTTTTCTTCGGCATCAAGCTGGATGTGTGGCTCCATGGGAAAGCTTTTGGCGCGGCGTGACAGTCGCCCCCGCTGCACGGCGGGCAGGGGGCTGTCGGCATCCAGCGCTTGCTGCAAGGCGGCTTGCATATGGGTTTCGAGGCAGGCAAGGGCGCGCGCATTGTCATATTGCCCGGCCAGCCGGGGGCTGATGACCTGAAAAGTGTCCAGAGCATGGGCATCGCGGCTGGTGTGGATGCGGGCATCCAGAATGCTGTAGCCCGTTTGGGCGAAGTAGCCGCAGATGTGGGCGAACAGGGCGGGGCGGTCGCGCGTGTAAACCAGCACTTGCAGCCCGTCGCCATGCGGTGCCGTGCGCGCTTTGACGATGGTTGGCGTTGTTGTGCCGTGCTGCGCATCTTGCTCTACATGCTGCGCCAGACATTGCGCGTGCCAGGCGATGGTGTTGGCATCGTGCCGCAAAAAATAGCCCGTATCCAGCGTTTGCCACAAGCGCAAATGCGTGGTGCGCGGCAGGGTGGCGTTGCGCGCCATTTCGATCAATGCGCCGCTGCTGCGCGCCTGCACCAACTCTTCCTGGCTGGGCAGATGGCCGCCCAGGGCGTGCAGGGTGGCGCGGTACAGCTCTTCGAGCAGGTGGGCTTTCCAGTTGCTCCAGACTTTGGGGCTGGTGCCGCGAATGTCGGCCACGGTCAGCAGGTACAGGCCGGTCAGTCGCCGTTCGGTGCCAACGAGTTGGGCAAAACGGGCAATCACGGCGGGTTCGGCCAGGTCTTCTTTCTGGGCGCATTGGCTCAGGCTCAAATGTTCACGCACCAAAAAGGCCAGCAGTTCGGTGTCTTCCAGGTTGATGCGGTGCTGCTTGGCAAAGCGGCGTATTTCCTGCTCGCCCAGCACAGAATGATTGCCGCCCCGGCCTTTGGCAATGTCGTGAAACAGGGCCGCCGCCGCCAGAATCCACGGGTCGCGCCAGTTGGCGGCCAGTTGCGAGCACAGCGGATATTCGTGCACATGCTCGGCATCGAAAAAACGGCGGATGTTGCGCAGCACCATGAGGATGTGCTGATCGACCGTATAAACGTGGAACAGATCGTGCTGCATCTGGCCCACGATTTTGCGAAAAGGCGGCAGGTAGTGCCCCAGCACCGATGTCTGGTTCATGAGCCGCAGGGCATGCGTTACGCCGTGCGGCGCCTGCAGAATCTGCATGAACTGCTGCCGGTTGGCTGGGTCGGCCCGAAAAGAGCGGTTCATGACCTGGCGCGCGTGGTACAGGGCGCGTAGCGTACGCGCCGATAGCCCGCGCAGCCCCAGTTGCTGGTAGAGCACGAAGGTTTCGAGAATGGCGCTGGGATGTTGCTGGTACAGATCGTCGCTTGCCACTTCAAGCAGGCCGTTGTTTTCGGCAAAGCGCGGGTTGATGGGGCGCAGGCTGCGCGGGCGCATGGCGGCCAGATAGTCGGGCTGGGCGCTGGCATTGTTGGCCACCGGGTTATTGGCCGGTGCGGGCAGGGTCTGTGCCGGGGTGGGGGCGTGCTTGACGTTGTGGCCGCTGTCGCGCAGGCGCTCGGCGATGTTGAGCAGCAGAATCTGCACCAGCTGGGTGATGCTTTTGGCCGCTTTGTAATAGCGCCGCATCAGCACCTCGCCCGGGCGCATCGGGCTTTGTGCGGCTTTTGGGTGGGGAGATTGGCCGAGTTGTTCTGCCACCGGGTTTTGCAGGTCAAACAGCAGGCGGTCTTCACGCCGCTGTGCCAGTCGGTGCAATTGCCAGCGGATGCGCCGCAGCAAGGCGTGGTGCTGCAGGAGGCGGCGTAGCTCGTATGGCGTAATCAGCGCCTGCTGTTGCAGTTCGCGCCACGTGTGGCCGTAACCTGCGGCGCGCGCCACCCAGGCAACGGTTTGCAGATCGCGCAGGCCGCCTGGGGAGTCTTTGCAGTCGGGCTCCAGCGCGTAGGGTGTGTGGCCAAATCGCGCATGGCGCTGGTGCATTTCCAGCAATTTGGCGCGGTAAAAAGCATAGGGCTGCAGGGTAGATTGGCAAGCCGCATCCAGCCGCTGGTAAAGGGCGGCATCGCCTGTCAGCAGGCGGCGTTCCAGCAGGGCGGTTTGCACCGTGTTGTCACTGCAGGCGGCTTGCTGGCATTGGGCCACGGTGCGCACGCTGGAGCCAATGTCCAGCCCCGCATCCCAGCAGGCGCGCACAAAAGCGGCGGCGTGCTCGGTCAGGGTGTCATCGGCGTTGTCTGGCAACAGCACCAACACGTCGATGTCAGAGTACGGGTACAACTCGCGGCGACCCAATCCGCCAACGGCTACCAGCGCCATGGGGTGGCGGTGCAGCCGGTGCGCGCGCCACAGTTGTTGCAACAGCCGATCGGTGAGGCGCGCCAACTGCCGCAAAGAGGGCGCGGGCTTATTCAGCAGCGCTTGTTTTTCGTGCTGGTAACGCTGGCGCAGTTGGGCAAGGTTGGCAGGGGGGTTCACATCAGGCGGTGCAGGTGGTGGCACAGTGCTTCAAAACTCAACCGTTTTGCCCCAACTGGCGTCAGGTTGCCGTTGCGCTGATAAAGCTGGGCAAGGGCGGTGAACCGGCAGACAGCGTGAGCACGTCGTAGCCGGTAGGGGTCACCAGCACGGTGTGTTCCCACTGAGCGGAAAGGCTGCGGTCTTTGGTCACGATGGTCCAGCCATCGGGCAGTTCCTTGATGTCGCGGCGACCCAGGTTGAGCATGGGCTCGATGGTAAAGATCATGCCGGGCTTCAACTCTGCGCCCGTACCGGGCTTGCCGTAGTGCAGCACCTGCGGGTCTTCGTGAAAGTTCTGCCCCACGCCGTGGCCACAGAATTCGCGCACGACCGCCAGATTGTGCTTTTCGGCAAATTGCTGAATCGCGTGGCCGATGTCGCCGAAGTGCGCGCCGGGATTGACCTGCTGAATGCCCAGCCACATGGCGTCATAGGTCAGGGTATTGAGGCGACGCGCAGCAATGGACACCTCGCCAATCTCGAACATGCGGCTGTTGTCGCCATACCAGCCGTCCTTGATGACAGTGACATCCACATTGACAATATCGCCTTTCTTCAACGGCTTGTCGTTGGGAATGCCGTGGCACACCACATGGTTCACCGAAGTGCACACATGACCGGGGTAGGGCGGGTAGCCGTTGGGCTGATAGCCCACGGTGGCCGAGGTGGTACCCTGGCGCTGCATGGCTGCGGCGCAAATCTGATCGATCTCCAGCGTGGAAATGCCGGGGCGGATATGGGGGGTGAGTTCGTCCAGCACTTCGGACGCCAGGCGGCAGGCGGTGCGCATGGCGGCAATGCCGGTTTCGTCTTTGATGATGATGCTCATGGGGTGGAATTATCCCAGCTTATGGCATGTAGTGCGGCGTGGGTGAAGGTTGATGGCGCTGTTGCAGACCCGCGTGCTCCGCCACGCAGGGGTGTTTTGTCAGGCTGATTGCGGCCTACAATGATCGTTTCGCCCGTGGCGCCTAGGCTCTATGGTCCCACGCACCGTTACGCACCATTTTCTGAAGCATTGCCATGTCTCATCCTGCACCTGCATCGCCCCATGTCATGAACACCTATGGCCGTTTGCCCATTGCCTTGTCGCACGGGCAGGGCTGCTATGTGTGGGATACCCAGGGCAAGCGCTATCTGGATGCCTTGGGTGGCATTGCAGTCAATACCTTGGGGCACAAACACCCCAAGCTGGTGCCTGCGCTGCAAGAGCAGATCGGCAAAATGATCCATTGCAGCAATTACTTTCATGTGCCTTTGCAAGAAGAGTTGGCGGCCAAGCTGGTGGCGCTTTCCGGCATGCGCAATGTGTTCTTCTGCAATTCGGGGCTGGAAGCCAACGAAGCCGCTCTGAAGCTGGCACGCAAATTCGGTCATGACAAGGGCATTGATCAGCCGCAAATCGTGGTGTACGAAAAAGCCTTTCACGGCCGCAGCATTGCCACCCTGTCCGCCACGGCCAATCCCAAGGTGCAGCAAGGGTTTGGCCCTTTGGTCGAAGGCTTTATCCGCGTGCCGCTGAATGATATCGAGGCCCTGAAAAAAGCCACAGAGGGCAACCCTGATGTGGTGGCCGTGTTCTTTGAAACCATCCAGGGCGAAGGCGGCGTGAACCCTGCACGCGCTGATTATTTGCGCCAGGTGCGCCAGCTGTGCGACGAACGCGATTGGCTGCTGATGATTGATGAAGTGCAATGCGGCGTGGGCCGCACCGGCAAATGGTTTGCCCACCAGTGGGCCGGCATCGTGCCGGATGTGATGCCGCTGGCCAAAGGCTTGGGCTCCGGCGTGCCGATTGGCGCGGTGGTCGCTGGCCCCAAAGCGGCAGATATTTTTCAGCCGGGCAACCACGGCACCACCTTTGGCGGCAACCCCTTGGCCATGCGCGCTGGGGTAGAAACCCTGCGCATCATGGAAGAAGACAAGCTGCTGCACAACGCTGAACAGATCGGCGCTTATTTGCAAAACGCTTTGCGTGCCGGGCTGGAGGGGGTAGCGGGCTTCAACGAAGTGCGCGGCCAAGGCTTGATGATCGGTATCGAGCTGGACAAGCCTTGCGCCGCTTTGCTGAACCAGGCGCTGGAGCGCGGCTTGCTGATGAGCGTGACGGCAGAAAAAGTCGTGCGTCTGGTGCCGCCGCTGATTTTGAGCCAGCAAGAGGCGGATGAAATCGTCTCCATCCTCGTGCCGCTGATCAAGGAATTTCTCGCCGCCTGATGCCCTGATGCATCAGGGGCGCGAGCCGTTGTTATTTGTATAGCCCATTGCCATGAAACATTACCTGCAATTTTCCGACCTGACCGCCGACGAATACGCCTATCTGCTGGAGCGCGCGGCGTTTATCAAAGCCAAATTCAAGGCGGTTGAAAAATACCAGCCCTTTGCCGATCCCGACCGCACGCTGGCCATGATTTTTGAAAAAGCCAGCACCCGCACCCGTGTGAGCTTTGAGGCGGGCATGTACCAAATGGGTGGCAGCGTGGTGCACCTCACCACGGGCGACAGCCAGCTTGGCCGCAGCGAACCGATTGAAGACACGGCCCGCGTCATCAGCCGCATGGTGGATGTGGTGATGATTCGCACCTTCGAGCAAAGCAAGATCGAGCGCTTTGCCGCCCATTCGCGCGTGCCCGTTATCAACGGACTGACCAACGAATACCACCCCTGCCAGATTCTGGCGGACATCTTCACCTATATCGAAAACCGCGGAGCCATTCAGGGCAAGGTCGTTGCCTGGGTAGGCGATGGCAACAACATGGCCAAAACCTGGTTGCAGGCGGCAAAAATCTTGGGCTTTACCGTGCACGTCAGCACGCCCAACGGTTACGGCATTGACAGCAGCATTGCCGGTGTGGAGCTGGGCGATCACGTCAAAATCTTCAAAGACCCGCACGAAGCCTGCAAAGGCGCAGACCTGGTCACCACCGACGTGTGGACCAGCATGGGCTACGAGGCCGAGAATGAAGCGCGCCGAAAAGCCTTTGCCAACTGGTGTGTGGATGCCAGCATGATGGCGCAGGCCAAGCCCGACGCCTTGTTCATGCACTGCCTGCCTGCCCACCGTGGCGAAGAAGTGACCGAAGACGTGCTCGAAGGGCCGCAATCCGTGGTGTGGGACGAAGCCGAAAACCGCATGCACGTGCAAAA
>JAGOGU010000124.1 GCA_017996515.1 Allobrachymonas sp. | reverse complement strand
GGAGCCGAATTTGCGCCTTACATGGACTTGCAAAGCATTGGCGCCATAGTGACCAAAGGGCTGTCGCTCAGGCCGCAGGCCGGTAATGACACGCCGCGCATCATCGAAACGCCTGCGGGCATGCTCAATGCCATTGGCCTGCAAAACGTGGGCATTGATGCCTTTGTTGAAAAGAAAGTACCGTTTTTGCGCACGGTCAACACGCCGTGCATTGCCAATTTCTTTGGCAACACGGTGGAAGAATATGCCGAAATGGCGCGTCGACTGGATGCCATTCCCGAAGTGGCCGGGTTGGAAATGAATATTTCCTGCCCCAATGTCAAGTGCGGTGGTATCCAGTTTGGCAGCGATCCTGTGTCTGCCGCTACGGTTGTGGCGGCATGTCGTGCCGCGTGCAACAAACCGTTGATCGTGAAGCTGTCGCCCAATGTGACCGATGTGGTGGCCATGGCGCGTGCCTGTGTGGATGCGGGTGCGGATTCGCTTTCCCTCATCAATACGCTAGTCGGCATGGCGATTGATGTCAAAACCCGCCGCCCTGTGCTGGCCAATACCACTGGCGGATTGTCAGGCCCCGCCATCAAACCGGTTGCTTTGCGCATGGTGTGGCAAGTGGCGCAAGCGGTGAAAGTGCCGTTGATCGGCATTGGCGGCATCATGTCGGCTACGGATGTGGTGGAATTTTTGCTGGCGGGCGCAACCGCCGTTCAGGTTGGCACGGCCAGCTTTGTGACCCCCGGTATTGCCCAGACCATTGCCGAAGATCTGGAGCAATGGATGCAAGACAACGGCGTGCACGATGTGCGCGAACTGATTGGTGGCTTGCGGCGGGCTTGAGGCGGCAGAACGTCTTGGTTTCAGTGGAAGTGCTGAACAAAAAGCCGTCTGAAACTTTCAGACGGCTTTTTTATGGTGCCATAACCGTGTCGAAATGAAGCAATTCTCTGATGTTGGTGATGCTCTCTTTTCAGCTTTCAGGGCGTCGCTCGCTATTTGCCATCGTTGGCGTTTTGCACTTCGGCCTCGAATTGCGGCAAGTGCCACGCCCCGCCGGGAAACCCCCTGCACATGCCGGTGTCATACACAGAGGTGGTGACGAAACGTGAGCCGTTCCACGCAGCAGTGCTGCCGCTCCAGCAATCGCCCAGACCGCGCCCTTTGTGGCTGCCGCTGAGCACTCCTCCTTGCATGTAGCTGTTGAACTGAGGCCCCACATTCTGGTACACGCGGCTGAATGCATCGTCAGTGACCAGATAAATCATGCCGAAGTTGTACGCGGCCTGCCAGCAGCCTGCTTCTACCAGCCGCTTGCCACCATCAAGCGGATAGACGACGATGTTTTGCTTGGCTAAACCGTATTCTCCCGTATCAAAAAGCTGGTCGCAGGTTCCATCGCCGTATTCGTATTGGTTGATGATGCGTCCATCAGGAGCAGGGGCGTTTTTGATCAGGGCAAGCAACTTGGCATGGCGTGGGTCGCCAACTGGGATTTGCAACTCTTTTTGTTGCGGCAGTTTGGGAATGTGAACAACGGGTTTGGGCTGCGGCTGCAACACAGTTTGGGTGCTGTTGCCCTTGCGGACGAGGGCAGAGGGAGTGCCGACGCGCTTTTGAAAGTCGTCCATTTTCAGCAGTACGGCCGCCGCGCCTTGGTCAGACAATGCGGCTGTTTGCCCATTGAAACGCGCTTCAATACGGCTGCTGCGTTTGAGTGCGGTAAGCAAGGCTTGGGTTTGCGCAGAGCTCAGTTTGCCGCTGTTTTCTTGGCTGGAAAAGCGGACTGGGCCCAAGGAACGGCCGTTGAGGAACAATTCTGCCTGGCTGGGGTTTTTGCCGTCCTCCGTCTGCAGGTTCAGCTTGCCTTCCACCTGTGCGTTTGCTCCTGCGGTACGCGTAAAAAGAATGGAAATGGAAGTGTCTCCCTCATCGTTTGCCTTATAGCCCGCGGCGCGGCAGGTGCCGGTGTTGTCGCACGATATTTCCCATTGACCGTGTGTGAAGCTCATGCCTTGCAGAGGTTCGGCAGATGCCCCAAGTGCAGCGACAGAGAATATGCCTGCCACCAAGGCAGATTTCTGTAATGTTTGCATATCGATTTTGGCGATTTAAGGGTTGGCTATGGAGTTGCGGAACATGGCATCAATGGCTTTGCTGCGCCAATGAAGGTAGTTGCGCGTTTTTTCAGCCTGTGGCTTAGCCATTTTAAAGCCATGGAGCACAAGGTGCATTTCGGTGGATAGGCCGCATTTTCGAGCCGCACTGCCGCATGCTGCTTGATGCGGCAAACTTCGTTCCCGTATGCCCGATTACTGGCCACATTACCCTGCCGTGTCGCTGTACTACCTGCCCAACAGCCGCAAGAGCAAACGGGTGCAGGCCGTGGCTGATTTCTGGTAGAAAAGCTGGCACAGTAACTACGCAAAACGCATGCAGTGATCGTGCTATGGTGCGATATGGCAGGATGTGGCTTTATTCAAGAAAGGAAAAGCAATGACCCCCATCAGCAAACAACAGGTACTGGACGCTTTCCATTTTCGTGCGGCTACGCGCGCGTACGATCCGGCCAAAAAAATCAGCGAAGAAGACTTCAACTACATTCTGGAACTGGCGCGCTTGTCGCCCAGCTCGGTGGGGTCTGAGCCTTGGAAATTTTTGGTGATACAGAACCCCGAATTGCGCCAGGCGCTCAAGCCCGTGAGTTGGGGCATGGCTACGCAGGTGGACGATGCCAGCCATCTGGTGGTGATTCTGGCCAAAAAGAACGCACGTTACGATTCCGACTTTATTCGCGGTGTGATGGCACGCCGTGGACTGGAAGGAGAAAAGGCCGAGCAGGCACGCGCGAGATACAAAGAATTTCAGGAGAAACATACCCAGGTTTTGAGCAGCGAGCGTGCATTGTTTGACTGGACCAGCAAGCAAACCTATATCGCGTTGGCCAACATGATGACGGGCGCAGCCATGATCGGCATTGATTCGTGCCCGATCGAGGGTTTTGACTATCCCGCGGTAAACCGTATTTTGGCGGATGCTGGCGTATTTGACCCCAAGGAATGGGGGGTGTCGGTCATGGTGACTTTTGGCTACCGCGCCAAGGACATCAAGCCCAAATCGCGCAAACCGTTGGATGAAATTGTGAGTTGGGTGAAATGACTCCAAGCTGCTTTTTGTATCGTGCGCGATGTTGCGGCGCTTGATGAAAAAGCTCGCGCTAGTGCTGGCAACAGTCCAATGCTTGGTTTGCTAGATGGGGGAGCGTCTTGATTGCGCAAGGGGAATTGGTTGATTGCCAAGCGGGCTGCCAGTTGGTGCACTTTTTTGCATTGCATTTTCGGGGAACTGTCAGATGAATGACTCCACTCCTGCTGCTGATACACAAACACCCATTTCTCGCAATCGCTTGCTTGCGCTTTCGGGCTTGGGCTGGATGTTTGATGCCATGGACGTGGGGCTGCTGTCATTCATTCTGGCGGCACTCAAGGCGGACTGGGCGCTATCGACAACGCAAATGGGTTGGCTGGGCGCGCTCAATTCGATGGGCATGGCGGTGGGCGCTATCGTATTCGGGATGATGGCCGACCGCGTGGGGCGCAAGCAGGTGTTTGTGATGACCCTGCTGTTGTTTGCTGCGGCAAGCGGGCTCTCGGCCTTTGCCGGTTCGTTGGCCGTGTTGCTGCTGCTGCGTTTTCTCATTGGCATGGGGCTTGGCGGCGAACTGCCTGTGGCAGCAACCTATGTGTCTGAGCGGGTGGCGGCACACGAGCGCGGGCGCATCGTGGTGCTGCTGGAAAGCTTTTGGGCTGCAGGCTGGCTGTTGGCTGCGCTGATTGCCTATTTTGTGATGCCGCGCTTTGCGCCCCATATGGGCTGGCGCGTGGCGCTGTTGTTGGGCGCGCTGCCCGCGCTTTACGCGCTGTACTTGCGCCGCAAATTGCCGGATGATGCGCCTGCGGCTCAGCCTTTGGCAGCAGCCCCCACCTTGCCGTGGACGGCGCGCTTGGCACGTTTGTGGTCTGCCGAACACCGCCGCGCAACGCTGATGCTGTGGGTATTGTGGTTTGCCGTGGTGTTTTCGTATTACGGCATGTTCTTGTGGCTGCCCAGCGTGATGGTGGGTAAGGGCTTTGCGCTCATCAAGAGCTTTGAATACGTGCTGTGGATGACCTTGGCGCAACTGCCGGGCTACTTTACCGCTGCCTGGTTGATTGAGCGCATGGGGCGCAAATTCGTGCTGGTGGCGTATCTGCTGGGCACGGCGGCAAGCGCTTGGGCATTTGGCAATGCCAGCGGCCAGACGGCGCTGCTGTTGTCGGGCGCGTTGCTGTCCTTCTTCAATCTGGGCGCATGGGGCGCGTTGTATGCCTACTCGCCTGAGAACTATCCGGCCTCCATTCGCGCCAGTGGCGTAGGTACGGCCGCAGCAGTAGGGCGCGTGGGCGGTGTGCTGGGGCCTATGGCCATTCCTTTTCTGAATACGCAGGGCTGGGCCGATGGCAATATCTTTGCGCTGTTTGCGGGCGCAATTGCTATAGGCGCGCTGGCGGTTGCCCTGTTGGGGCGCGAAACGCGGGGGCAGGCGGCATAGCGTCTCCCCAAATAAAAACGAAACGGCGTTGGTTTCGCCTTGCCGTCTAGTCCCATTTTTATTTTGAACGACCCTGAGTCACGCCGCGCAGCGAGGTGGCGTATGCCCAGCGCTTATTTTTCACGGTATTTCAGCTGGCCGCTGCCAGCAATTGCTGCGTATAAGGGTGCTGGGGCTGTTGCAACACCTGGGTGGTTGGGCCGTATTCCACCACTTCGCCTCGGTACAGAACGCAAAGCTGGTCGCACAG